>NZ_JBHVRK010000020.1:0-20403 GCF_042885845.1 Kitasatospora sp. NPDC058032
ACCGTGGCGCAGCTCGCGCGTCGGCTGGCCGACCACGCGGGCGAGCTGCGCCCGGCGCTGGTGCCGGTCGCGCGGCCGCAGGTGCTGCCGCTGTCCTACGCCCAGGAGCGGTTGTGGTTCCTGCACAAGCTCGAAGGCCCTTCGGCCACCTACAACATGGCCTTCGCCCTGCGTCTCACGGGTGATCTCGACCCCCAGGTGCTGCAGGACGCCATCAACGACGTCATCGCCCGCCACGAGGCGCTGCGCACCGTCTTCCGGGAGGTCGACGGACGGCCCGGCCAGCACGTCCTCACCCCCGACCGGGCCCGGGTCGCCCTGCACATCCAGCAGATCGACGAGGCCGACCTCACTCAGACGCTGAACCGGGCCGCGCGCCACGAGTTCGACCTGTCCGCACAGGTGCCGCTGGACGCCCGGCTGTACACCCTCAGTCCGACCGAGTCGGTACTGATGCTGATCATCCATCACATCGCTGCGGACGGCTGGTCGATGGCCCCCCTGGCCCGCGACCTCATCGCCGCCTTCACCGCTCGCCTGACCGGCGACGACCCCGACTGGCCGCAGCTGCCGGTCCAGTACGCCGACTACACCCTTTGGCAACGCCACCTTCTCGGCAAGGAGACCGACGTGACCAGCGTGTTCACCCGTCAGTACGAATACTGGGCCGAGCAGCTCGCTGGTTTGCCGGAGCAGGTCACCATCCCCACCGACCGGCCCCGCCCCGCCGTCGCCAGCTATGCCGGCGACGTCATCCGGCTGAGTCTTGACGCGGACCTGCACCGGGACCTCGCCGAGCTGGCCCGCAGCACCGACACGACCGTTTTCATGGTGCTGCAGGCCTCCATGGCCGCCCTGATGACCCGCCTCGGCGCCGGGACCGACATCCCGATCGGCAGCGGTATCGCCGGGCGTACCGACGAGAACGTCGACGACCTCATCGGGCTGTTCGTCAACTCGCTCGTGCTGCGCACCAGCACGGCTCGCAACCCCGTCTTCACCGATCTGCTCGCGCAGGTCCGCCAGACCAGCCTGGCCGCTCACGCGCACCAGGACATCCCGTTCCAGTACCTGGTGGAGAAGCTCAACCCGTACCGCTCCGCCGCGCACCACCCGCTCTTCCAGGTGGCCTTCGTGCTGCAGAACACCGAAGAGGCGGACTTCAAGCTGCCGGACCTCCAGGTCCGCCCGGAGGAGACGCGCACCAGCACCTCGCGCCTCGACGTGCTCATCAGCCTTGGCGAGGAGTACGACGTCGAGCGCGCTCCGACGGGAATCAGCGGGTTCATCGAGTTCTCGACCGACCTCTACGACCGGGCCACCGTCCAGACGCTGATCGAGCGGTGGACGCAGTTGCTGCGGGCCGCGGTCGCGAACCCGTCCCAGCGGATCGGTGCCCTGAACATCCTCACCCTGCGCGAACGCCTCGACCGGGTGGTCCAGTCCGAGCGGGCCGAGCAGCCGACGCTGCCCGAGCTCTTCCAGGCCCAGGTGGAGGCTTCGTCGGACGCCGTCGCGCTGGAAACCGGGGATCGCCTCCTCACCTACGGGGAGTTGAACGCGCGGGCGAACCAGATCGCGCACTGGCTGATCTCGCGCGGCATCGGGGCCGAGGACCTGGTCGGTGTGGTGCTGCCGCGCAGTGCTGATCAGATCGCGGTGATCCTGGGCATCGTGAAGGCGGGCGCGGGCTACCTGCCGGTGGATCCGGAGTACCCGTCCGAGCGCATCGCGTACATGCTCGCCGATGCGGCTCCCGTGCTGCTGCTCACCGGTGCGGGACGGGCGGAGGAGTTGCCGGGCGGTCTGGCCGTCGAGGAACTGGCCGCGGTCTGGGACGGGCAGCCGGTCACCGATCCGACGGACGCGGAGCGGGTCGCACCGCTGAGGGCGGCGAACACCGCCTACACGATCTACACCTCGGGTTCCACGGGCCGGCCCAAGGGCGTCGCCGTCACCCACACGGGTCTGGCGTCGTTGACGATGACGCATCTGGAGCGGTTCGCGGTGACCGCGGGCAGTCGGGTGCTGCAGTTCGCCTCGCCGAGCTTCGACGGCGCGGTGTGGGAGCTGGTGATGGCGCTGACGACCGGCTCGGTGCTGGTGGTGGCGGGGCCGCAGCGGTTGGTGGGCGAGGAGCTCGTCCGCGTGCTGGCCGAGCGGCGGATCACCCATGTGGCGCTCCCGCCCTCGGTGTTGGCGACGCTTCCTGCGGGCAGTGAGTCGGCGCTGTCCGACCTGGGCACGATCGTGGTGTCCGGTGAGGCGTGCCCGCCGGAGCTGGTCGAGCGGTGGTCGGTCGGCCGCCGCATGATCAACTCCTACGGTCCGACGGAGACGACGGTGGACGTCACGGCCAGTGAGCCGCTGTCGGGTACCCACGTCCCGCTCGGGCGGCCGGTGGTCAACACCCAGGTGTACGTGCTGGACGAGAATCTGGAACAGGCGCCGCAGGGTGTCGCGGGTGAGCTGTACGTCGCGGGTCGGGGTCTGGCGCGTGGTTATCTGGGGCGTGCGGGTCTGTCGGCGGAGCGGTTCGTGGCGGATCCGTTCGGTGGTGCCGGGGGCCGGATGTACCGCACGGGTGATGTGGTGCGGTGGAACCGGGACGGTGAGCTGGAGTACCTCGGCCGGGTCGATGACCAGGTGAAGATCCGTGGGTTCCGGATCGAGCCGGGTGAGATCCAGTCGGTGCTGGCTCGGCATGCCGAGGTGGCGCAGGCGGTGGTGGTTCCGCGTGAGGACCAGCCCGGTGACATCCGCCTGGTGGCCTACGTCGTTCCGGAGGCCGATGGTGCCGACGTCGGTGCCGGTGAGCAGGTCGAGCACTGGCGGGAGTTGAACGACTCGCTGTACGAGGGTTCGGCCGCGTCGTTGGGTGAGGACTTCGCGGGGTGGAACAGCTCGTACACGGGTGAGGCGATCCCGCTGGAGGAGATGCGGGAGTGGCGTGCGGCGACGGTGGAGCGGATCCGTTCCTTCGCGCCGCGGCGGGTGCTGGAGATCGGTGTCGGTTCGGGTCTGCTGATGGCGCCGCTGGCGGAGGAGGTCGAGGCCTACTGGGGCACCGACCTGTCCCAGCCGGTGGTGACCCGGCTGGTGGGGCAGGTCGCGGAGCGGGGCTGGGAGCACGTCCAGCTGCGCTGCCAGCCGGCGGAGGACTTCACGGGGCTGCCCGCCGGCTACTTCGACACGATCGTGATCAACTCCGTCGCGCAGTACTTCCCGAACCAGGACTACCTCACCTCCGTCCTCACCCAGGCGTTCCACCTTCTGGCCGAGAGCGGACGGATCGTCCTGGGCGACATCCGCCACGTCGGACTGCTGCGCACCCTCCAGACCGCCGTGCAGGCGCCGAGGGCCGCCAGCGCCGAGCAGCTGCGTTCCGCGCTGGAGCACGCGTTGGTGGTGGAGAAGGAACTGCTGGTCCACCCGGACTACTTCACCGCCTTCGCCGCCACCCACCGTGCGGGTGTGGACATCCGCCTCAAGCGCGGTCAGGCGCACAACGAGCTGACCCGCCACCGCTACGACGTCACCCTCCACAAGAATCCGGCGGAGCTGACCGACGTTGCCGGTTCGGGCGACCAGGCCGGCCAGCCGGTCCTGCACTGGGGGAGCGACCTCACGACCTTGGAGCAGCTCGGGGAGCGGCTGGCCGAAGGCGGCCTTCGTGTGGTGGGTGTTCCCAACGCGCGTCTGTCGGGCGAGTCTGCTGCCGTCGAGGCGCTGGACGCCGGTGAGGACCTGGACGCGGTGCGGTCGGTGCTCGGCTCTGTGGCCGGGATCGACCCGGAGGCCTTCCACCGGTGGGCCGAGGGTCTCGGGTTGCGGGCGGTGGTCACGTGGAGTGCCGGTCTTCCGGGCGGGTTCGACGCGGTCCTGCTGGACGCGGCGGACACCCGGGCGGTGACCGGTGTCTACCGGTCCTCCGGCGGTGGTTCCGCTCTGACGAACTCCCCGGCTCGGGCGCGGACGAGCGGGGCGCTGGTGACGGCGCTGCGGCAGGTGTTGCAGGCGCAGTTGCCGGAGTACATGGTCCCGTCGGCGATCGTCACCCTGGACCGCATTCCGCTGACCCCGAACGGCAAGATCGACCGCAAGGCCCTTCCCGCACCGGAGTACACGTCCGCGGGTGGTGGCCGTGCACCGCGCACACCGCAGGAGGAGATCCTGTGCGCGCTGTTCGCCGAGGTGCTGGGCGTGCCGGGTGTCACGGTGGACGACGATTTCTTCGCGCTCGGCGGTCACTCCCTGCTGGCGACCCAGCTTTCCAGCAGGATCCGGGCCACTCTCGGCACCGAGATGCCTCTCCAGGCGCTTTTCGAGGCGCCCACGGTTGCCAAGCTCTCCGTGCGGCTGGACGAGGGGGCGACGCGTCCGGCTCTCGTCGCGCTGCCCCGGCCGGAGGTGCTGCCGCTGTCCTTCGCCCAGCAGCGGCTGTGGTTCCTGCACCAGCTGGAAGGCCCCTCCGCCACTTACAACATGCCGCTCGCCCTGCGGCTGACCGGTGACCTGGACCGGCCGGCGCTGCGGGAGGCCATCAACGACGTCATCGCGCGCCACGAGGCGCTGCGCACCGTCTTCGAGGACGTCGACGGGCAGCCCCGCCAGCGCGTTCTCGACCCCGAGCACGCCCGGATCGACCTGCGGATCGGCACCACGAGCGAGGACGGTCTCTCCCACCAGCTGCGTCAGGCCGCTCGGCACGAGTTCGACCTGTCGGTCCAGGTGCCGTTGCACGCCGAGTTGTTCACCGTCAGCCCGACGGATTCGGTGCTGATGCTGGTGCTGCACCACATCGCCGGTGACGGCTGGTCCATGGGCCGGCTGGCCCAGGACCTGGTGGCCGCGTACTCCGCCCGCCTGACGGGTGCCGAGCCGGACTGGCCGCAGCTGCCGGTGCAGTACGCCGACTACACGCTGTGGCAGCGCGACCTGCTCGGTGACGACACCGATCCCGACAGCCTGTTCGCCCGCCAGCAGCAGTACTGGACCGGACAGTTGGCCGGCCTTCCGGAGCAGGTCACCGTCCCCACCGACCGGCCCCGCCCCGTGGTGGCCGGCTACGCGGGTGACGTGAGCACCTTCGGCATCGACGCGGAGCTGCACCAGGCGCTGTCCGAGCTGGCCCGTTCCACCGGCACCACCATGTTCATGGTGCTGCAGGCGTCCTTCGCCGCTCTGCTGACCCGTCTCGGCGCCGGAACGGACATCCCGCTCGGTGCACCGATCGCCGGACGCACCGACGAGAACCTCGACCAGCTCATCGGCTTCTTCGTCAACACCTTGGTGCTGCGCACGGACACGGCGGGCAACCCGTCCTTCACCGACCTGCTGGCGCAGGTCCGGCGGAGCAACCTGGAGGCCTACGCCCACCAGGACATCCCGTTCGAGCACCTGGTGGAGAAGCTCAACCCGCACCGCTCCTCCAGCCACCACCCGCTGTTCCAGATCTCCCTGGGACTCCAGAACACCCAGCAGCCGAACTTCGAACTGCCGGGACTCCAGGTCGAGTCCGGCGGCGTCGGAACCGGCACCGCGCGATTCGACCTCGCCATCGTCGTGACCGAGGATCGCGGCGACAACGGTGTGCCCTCCGGCATGCACGGGATGATCGAGTTCGCGACGGACCTGTACGACCGGTCGACGATCGAGGCGCTGACCGAGCGCTGGACCGTGCTGCTGAAGGCGGTCGCCGCCGACCCGACCCAGCCCATCGGTTCGCCGGACATCCTCGTCCCCGGCGAACGAAGCCAACTCCGTGACTGGGCGACCACATCCCGCCCTGACCTTGCCGACGCCACCCTGCCCGAGCTGTTCGAGGCCGTGACCAAGGCGGGCCCGGACACGACCGTCCTCGACACCGGCGATGCGACGTGGACGTACGCGGAGCTGAACGCGCGTGCCAACCGGATCGCGCACTGGCTGATCGGCCGGGGCATCGGTGCGGAGCAGCTCGTCGGCCTGGCGCTGCCGCGCGGCGCGGAACTGTTCGCGGCGATCCTGGGTGTGGTGAAGGCGGGTGCCGGCTACCTGCCGATCGACCCGGACTACCCGTCCGAGCGCATCACCTACATGCTCGCGGATGCCGCTCCCGCACTCGTGCTCGCCACCGACGGGTTGGCGCAGGGGCTCTCCGGCAGCGAAACCGAGATCGTCCCCCTCCGGGCCTACTCGGCCGACGCGGACCGGCAGCCGACCACTGACCCGACCGACGCGGACCGGGTCGCCCCGCTCACCCCCCGGCACCTCGCCTACACCATCTACACCTCCGGCTCCACCGGCCGACCCAAGGGCACCACCGTCACCCACACCGGACTCGCGAGCCTCGCCGCCACCCTGGGCGATCGCTCCGCCACCGGTCCCGACAGCCGGACCCTGCAACTGGCCTCGCCCAGCTTCGACGCCTCGATGCTGGAATTCCTCATGGCGATCAGCAACGGCGGCACCCTCGTCCTGCCTCCGGCCGGCCGTCTCGCCGGCGAGGAACTCGGGCGCGTCCTCGCTGAGCGGCGGATCACCCACGCCTTCATCCCGCCGTCCATCCTCGACACCATTCCGGCCGAGACCGCGCGGAACCTGCCCGACCTCGTCCACCTCCTCGTCGGCGCGGAGCCGTTCCCGCCGCACCTGGTCGAGCTCTGGGCGCCGGGCCGTGCGCTGTACAACGTCTACGGCCCGACCGAGACCACCGTCCTCACCACCATCAGCCGCCCACTCACCCAGCTGCCGACCCCGATCGGGTACCCGAACCACAACGTCCTCACCTACGTGCTGGACGAACGTCTCCAGCCGGCCCCCGTCGGGGTGGGCGGCGAGCTCTACATCGCCGGCAAGGGACTGACCCGCGGCTACCTCAACCGGCCGGCGCTGACCGCCGAGCGATTCGTCGCCGACCCGTTCGGTGCGGCGGGTGGCCGGATGTACCGCACGGGTGACCTGGTGCGGTGGAACCGGGACGGTGAGCTGGAGTACCTGGGCCGTAGTGACGACCAGGTGAAGATCCGCGGGTTCCGGATCGAGCCCGGCGAGGTCCAGGCCGCGCTCACCCGGAACCCCGAGGTCGCCCAGGCCGTCGTCGTCGCCCGCGAGGAGCAGCCCGGCGACGTCCGCCTGGTGGCCTACATCGTCCCGGACGCCGACCAGGGGGGCGAACCCTCTCTGCCGCAGCTCCGCCGTGAGCTGGGACAGCAGCTTCCCGACTACATGGTCCCGGCCGCGATCATGGTGATCGACAGCATCCCGCTGACGCGGAACGGGAAGATCGACCGCAACGCCCTGCCCGCTCCCGTCTACGCGTCGGCCGGCATCGGCCGCGCCGCCCGCACCCCGCAGGAAGAGATCCTCAGCGCGGCGTTCGCCGAGATCCTCGGCCTGCCCGGGGTCGGGGCCGACGACAACTTCTTCGACCTGGGCGGTCACTCGCTGCTGGCCACTCGTCTGATCAGCCGCGTCCGTGCCGCACTCGGCACCGAGATCCCGCTGCGCGCGATCTTCGAGGCCCCGAGCGTGACCCAGCTCGCCCGGCGATTGGCCGACCACGCGGGCGAGCTGCGCCCGGCGCTGGTGCCGGTCGCGCGGCCGCAGGTGCTGCCGCTGTCGTTCGCGCAGGAGCGGTTGTGGTTCCTGCACAAGCTGGAAGGTCCTTCGGCCACCTACAACATGGCCTTCGCCCTGCGGTTGACCGGTGACCTGGACCGGCAGGCACTGCAGGACGCCCTCACCGATGTGATCGCCCGCCACGAGGCGCTGCGCACCGTCTTCCGGGAGGTCGACGGTCAGCCCAGCCAGCACATCCTCGCCCCCGACCAGGCACAGATCATGCTGCAGGCCGTACCGAGCAGTGAGGGCACGCTCCCCGCGCAACTCGACGAAGCGGCCCGGTACGAGTTCGACCTTTCCGGCCAAGTTCCCGTGCGCGCCGAGTTGTTGACCGTCAGCCCGAGCGATTCGGTGCTGATGCTGGTGCTGCACCACATCGCCGGTGACGGCTGGTCGCTCGCGCCGCTGGCCCGCGACCTGATCGCGGCCTACACCGCCCGCCTGACGGGTGCCGAGCCGGACTGGCCGCAACTGCCGGTGCAGTACGCCGACTACACCCTGTGGCAGCGCGAGCTGCTCGGTGACGACGGCGACCCGGAGAGCGCCTTCAGCCGCCAGTACGGCTACTGGGCGGAGCAGTTGGCCGGTCTGCCGGAGCAGGTCACCGTCCCCACCGACCGGCCCCGCCCCGCCGTCGCGGGCAACGCCGGTGCCGCGTGCAACTTCAACTTCGGCGCGGACCTGCACCGGGACCTCGCCGAGCTGGCCCGGTCGTCCGGGGCAACGGTGTTCATGGTGCTGCAGGCATCCGTGGCTGCTCTGCTGACCCGTCTCGGCGCCGGTACGGACATCCCGATCGGTTCTCCGATCGCCGGGCGTACCGACGAGAACCTCGACGACCTGGTCGGGTTCTTCGTCAACACCCTGGTCCTGCGGACCGACACGGCCGGCAACCCGTCCTTCACCGACCTGCTGGCGCAGGTCCGCCGGACCAGCCTGGCGGCTCATGCCCACCAGGACGTCCCGTTCCAGTACCTGGTGGAGAAGCTCAACCCGCACCGCTCCGCTTCGCACCACCCGCTCTTCCAGGTCGCGCTCGCCCTGCAGAACAACGAGCAGGCCGAATTCGAGTTGCCGGGAATGCAGATGCGCTCCGAGAGTGCGCACACGAGCACCTCGCGCTTCGACCTGATGGTCACCCTGACCGAGGAGTACGACGGCGACCACGAGCCCGCAGGCATCGGCGGAGCCATCGAGTTCGCGACGGACCTGTACGACTTGAGCGCGATCGAGACGCTGATCGCGCGCTGGGCCCGGCTGCTGACGGCGATCGCCGCCGACCCGTCCCGGCGGATCGGCTCGCTGGAGCTCATCACCTCCGGGGAAGGCGTTCGGCTCCGGGACTGGGCGACCACGTCCCGGCCCGAGGTCGAGGACTCGACCCTGCCCGGGTTGTTCGAGGCCAGGGTGGCGGTTGCGCCGGACGTGGTGGCGTTGGAGGCCGGGGATGAGACCTGGACGTATGCGGAGTTGAACGCGCGGGCGAATCAGATCGCGCACTGGCTGATCGGCCGGGGTGTCGGGGCTGAGGATCTGGTCGGTGTGGCGTTGCCGCGCGGTGTCGAGCAGGTCGCGGTGATCCTGGGTGTGGTGAAGGCGGGCGCGGGTTACCTGCCGGTGGATCCGGAGTACCCGGCGGATCGCATCGCGTACATGCTGGCCGATGCCGCTCCCGTCCTGTTGCTCAGCACGGGGCGGCTGGCGGAGGAGTTGCCGGAGGGTCTGGCCGTCGAAGAGTTGGCCGTGGAGGGGCTGGCCGGGGTCTGGGACGGGCAGCCGGCCAGTGATCCGACGGATGCGGACCGGGTCGCACCACTCACCCCGGCGAACACCGCGTACACGATCTACACCTCGGGTTCCACGGGTCGGCCCAAGGGTGTCACTGTCGCGCATACGGGTCTGGCGTCGTTGGTCGCCACGCTGGTCGAGCGTTGCGCTCTTGGTGAGGGCAGTCGTGTGCTGCGGTTCACCTCGGCGAGTTTCGATGTCTCGGTCATCGAGTTGATGCTCGGGTTTGCCGTGGGGGCCACGTTGGTGGTGCCGCGGGTTTCCCTGCTGGCGGGTGAGGAGCTGGGCCGGGTGCTGGCCGAGCGGCGGATCAGTCATGTGTTCCTGCCGCCGTCGGCTCTGGCGAGTCTGCCGTCCGGTACCGAGGGTGCGTTGCCTGATCTGGGCACCGTCGTGGTGGCGGGTGAGGCGTGCCCGCCCGATCTGGCGGAGCGGTGGTCGGTGGGGCGTCGGATGATCAACGCTTATGGGCCGACCGAGACCACCGTCTATGCGTCGACCGGTGGTCCGTTGTCCGGGCCGAGGGTTCCGATCGGGCGGCCGGTGGTCAACACCCGGGTGTACGTCCTCGACGAGTATCTGCGGCCGGTGCCGCAGGGTGTCGCGGGTGAGTTGTATGTGGCGGGTCGGGGTCTGGCGCGTGGTTATCTGGGGCGTGCGGGTCTGTCGGCGGAGCGGTTCGTGGCGGATCCGTTCGGTGCGGCGGGTGGCCGGATGTATCGCACGGGTGACCTGGTGCGGTGGAACCGGGACGGTGAGCTGGAGTACCTGGGTCGTAGTGACGATCAGGTGAAGATCCGTGGGTTCCGGATCGAGCCGGGTGAGGTCCAGTCGGTGCTGGCGCGGCATGCCGAGGTGGCGCAGGCGGTGGTGGTTCCGCGTGAGGACCAGCCCGGCGATGTGCGCCTGGTGGCCTACGTCGTTCCGGGGGCCGGTGGTGGTGCCGACGTCGGTGCCGGTGCCGGTGAGCAGGTTGAGGACTGGCGGGAGTTGTACGACTCGTTGTACGAGGGTTCGGCCGCGTCGTTGGGTGAGGATTTCGCGGGGTGGAACAGCTCGTACACGGGTGAGGCGATCCCGTTGGAGGAGATGCGGGAGTGGCGTGCGGCGACGGTGGAGCGGATTCGTTCCTTCGCGCCGCGGCGGGTGTTGGAGATCGGTGTCGGTTCGGGTCTGTTGATGGCGCCGCTGGCGGGGGAGGTCGAGGCCTACTGGGGCACCGACCTGTCGCAGCCGGTGGTGACCCGGCTGGTGGGGCAGGTCGCGGAGCGGGGCTGGGAGCACGTCCAGCTGCGCTGCCGGCCGGCGGAGGACTTCACCGGACTACCTACCGGTTACTTCGACACGATCGTGATCAACTCCGTCGCGCAGTACTTCCCGAACCGGGAGTACCTCACCTCCGTCCTGCGTCAGGCGCTGGAGTTGCTGGCGGACGGTGGCCGGGTCCTGCTGGGTGACATCCGTCATCTGGGACAGCTGCGGATGTTCCATGCCGCGGTGCAGGCGCCGCGGGCGGCGAGTGCGGCCAGGCTGCGTTCGGCGGTGGAGCACGCCCTGGTGGTGGAGAAGGAACTGCTGGTCCACCCGGACTACTTCACCGCTCTCGCCGCCGAGTGCGGTGCGGGTGTGGACATCCGGATCAAGCGTGGTCAGGCGCACAACGAGCTCACCCGCCACCGTTACGAGGTCGCCCTTCACAAGGGTGCGGAGGCGTTGACGGATCTGGCCGGCCTGCCGGTGGTGCGGTGGGGGAGCGACCTCACGACCTTGGAGCAGCTCGGGGAGCGGCTGGCCGAAGGCGGCCTTCGTGTGGTGGGTGTTCCCGACGCGCGTCTGTCGGGTGAGGCGGCTGCCGTCGAGGCGCTGGACGCCGGTGAGGACCTGGACGCGGTGCGGACGGTGCTCGGCTCGGTGGCCGGGATCGACCCGGAGGCCTTCTACCAGTGGGCCGAGGGTCTCGGGTTCCGGGCGGTGGTCACGTGGAGCGCCGGTCTTCCGGGCGGGTTCGACGCGGTCCTGCTGGACGCGGCGGACACCCGGGCGGTGACCGGTGTGTACGCGTCGGGTCGGACGGGTTCCGCTCTGACGAACTCCCCGGCCCGGGCGCGGACGAGCGGGGCGCTGGTGACGGCGCTGCGGCAGGTGCTGCAGGCGCAGTTGCCGGAGTACATGGTCCCGTCGGCGATCGTCACCCTGGACCGCATTCCGCTGACCCCGAACGGCAAGATCGACCGCAAGGCCCTTCCCGCACCGGAGTACACGTCCACCGCCGGAGGCCGTGCACCGCGCACACCGCAGGAGGAGATCCTGTGCGCGCTGTTCGCCGAGGTGCTGGGCGTGCCGGGTGTCACGGTGGACGACGACTTCTTCGAGCTCGGCGGTCACTCCCTGCTGGCGACCCAGCTCTCCAGCAGGATCCGGACCACCCTCGGCACCGAGGCGCCTCTCCAGACACTCTTCGAGGCGCCCACGGTTGCCAGGCTCGCGCCGCGCCTGACCCGGAACAGTGAGCTGCGCCCGCCGCTCCTGCCCGCCACCCGGCCCAACCCCCTTCCCCTCTCCTACGCCCAGCAGCAACTCTGGTTCCTGCACCAGCTGGAAGGCCCCTCCGCCACCTACAACATTCCGTTGGTGCTGCGGCTCACCGGTCAACTGGACCAGCAGGCGCTGCGGGAGGCCATCAGCGACGTCATCGCGCGCCACGAGGCACTGCGCACCGTCTTCGAGGACGTCGACGGGCAGCCCCACCAGCGCGTTCTCGACCCCGAGCACGCTCGCATCGACCTGCACGTCCAGCAGGTCGATCAGGCCGACGTCATGCAGGTGCTGGAGCAGGCCGCCCGGCACGAGTTCGACCTGTCGGTCCAGGTGCCGTTGCACGCCGAGCTGTTCACCGTCAGCCCGAGCGAGTCGGTGCTGATGCTGGTGCTGCACCACATCGCCGGTGACGGCTGGTCGCTCGCGCCGTTGGCCCGCGACCTGGTCGCCGCGTACTCCGCCCGACTCGAGGGTTCCGCGCCGCAGTGGCCGCAGCTTCCGGTGCAGTACGCCGACTACACGCTGTGGCAGCGCGACCTGCTCGGTGACGACACCGATCCCGACAGCCTCTTCGTCCGCCAACAGGATTACTGGGCAGAGCAGTTGGCCGGCCTGCCGGAGCAGGTCACCGTCCCCGCCGACCGGCCCCGCCCGGCCGTCGCCAGTTACGCCGGCGATTCCACCACCTTCGGCATCGACGCGGAGCTGCACCAGGCGCTGTCCGAGCTGGCCCGTTCGACCGGCACCACCATGTTCATGGTGCTGCAGGCGTCCTTCGCCGCTCTGCTGACCCGTCTCGGCGCCGGCACGGACATCCCGCTCGGCGCACCGATCGCCGGACGCACCGACGAGAACCTCGACCAGCTCATCGGCTTCTTCGTCAACACCCTCGTGGTACGGACGGACACGGCGGGCAACCCGTCCTTCACCGACCTGCTGGCGCAGGTCCGCCGGACGAGCCTGGAGGCCTACGCCCACCAGGACATCCCGTTCGAGCACCTGGTGGAGAAGCTCAATCCGCACCGCAGCACCACGCACCACCCCCTGTTCCAGGTCATGCTCGCCCTCCTCAACACCGAGCAGCCGGACTTCGAACTGCCCGACCTGCAAGCGGAACCGGCCGGCGTGGCCCTGGGCACGTCCAGGTTCGACATGTTCATCAACATGGGGGAGCACCGGGACGACAACGGCACCCCGGCCGGCATGTCCGGCACGGTCGAGTTCGCCACCGACCTCTACGACCGGTCGACGATCGAGGCGCTGACCGCACGCTGGGCCCGGCTGCTGAAGGCGGTCGCCGCCGACCCGTCCCGTCCGATCGGCTCGCTGGACATCCTCGCCCCGGGCGAGCGTCACCAGCTGCGCAGCTGGGCGGCCACCCCCCGGCCCGAGATCGGCGACGCCACGCTGTCGGAGCTGTTCCAGGCCCGGGTGCAGGCCACGCCCGACGCCACCGCCCTGGAGGCCGGGGACGCGACCTGGACGTATGCGGAGCTGAACGCGCGTGCCAACCGGATCGCGCACTGGCTGATCGGCCGGGGCATCGGGGCGGAGCAGCTCGTCGGCCTCGCGCTGCCGCGCAGCGCCGAGCAGCTCGCCGTGATCCTGGGCATCGCGAAGGCGGGCGCCGCCTACCTGCCGGTCGACCCGGACTACCCGGCGGATCGCATCGCGTACATGCTCGCGGATGCCGCCCCCGCCCTGCTGCTCACCACCGACCGGTTGAGTGAGGACCTCGTCGGCGCTGCCGGTCCCGGCAGCGAGATCCTCACGATCGAGTCCCAGGCCAGGCTGTGGGACCAGCAGCCGACCGGCGACCCGACCGATACGGACCGGATCGCACCGCTCACCCCGGCGAACACCGCCTACACCTTCTACACCTCCGGCTCCACCGGCCGGCCCAAGGGCAGCGTCATCGCCCACTCCGGGCTGGCCGACCTCATAGCCACCGCGGTCGAGCGGTGCGAGGCCGGTCCGGAGAGCCGCGTCCTGCAACTGGCCTCGCCCAGCTTCGACCCCGCTGTGGTCGAGATCTTCATGGCCTTCGCCGCGGGCGCAACCCTCGTGCTGCCGTCCGGCGGTCGCCTGGCGGGCCTTGAGCTCGCCAGGGTCATCGCCGACCGGCACATCACGCACGCCTTCATCACCGCCTCGCGGCTCGCGAGCCTGCCCGAGGGAAGCGAGGCCGAGCTGTCCGAGCTGAACGTCCTGGGCATGATCGGTGAGCCCACACCGCCGGCACTGGTGGACCGCTGGTCGCCGGGCCGGCGGATGGTCAACGCGTACGGGCCGACGGAGTGCACCGTGTACGCGACGATCAGCCGGCCGTTCGCGGCCGGGCGCGCCCCCATCGGATACCCGGTCGCCAACGCCCGGCTCCACGTGCTGGACGAGTACCTGCAGCCGGTTCCTCCGGGTGTCGCGGGCGAGCTCTACGTCGCGGGCAAGGGCGTGGGCCGTGGCTACCTGAACCGGCCCGGTCTGAGTGCCGAGCGGTTCGTGGCGGATCCGTTCGGTGCGGCCGGGGGCCGGATGTACCGCACGGGTGACCTGGTGCGGTGGAACCGGGACGGTGAGCTGGAGTACCTGGGCCGTAGTGACGACCAGGTGAAGATCCGTGGGTTCCGGATCGAGCCCGGCGAGGTCCAGGCCGCGCTCACCCGGAACCCCGAGGTCGCCCAGGCCGTCGTCGTCGCTCGCGAGGAGCAGCCCGGCGACGTCCGCCTGATCGCCTACATCGTGCCGAGCGGCGGAGGCGAGCCCGCACTGCCGCAGCTGCGACAGGACCTGCGGCAGCAGCTCCCGGACTACATGGTCCCCGCTGCCGTCATCGTCATCGACCGCATCCCGCTCACCCCGAACGGGAAGATCGACCGCGCGGCACTCCCGGCTCCTGACCGCGCCCCCGTCTCCACCGGGCGTGCCCCCCGCACCCCGCGGGAGGAGATCCTGTGCACGCTGTTCGCCGAGGTCCTGGGACGGCCGAGTGTCGGGGTCGACGACAGCTTCTTCGACCTGGGCGGTCACTCGCTGCTGGCCACCCGTCTGATCAGCCGCATCCGCAAGACCCTGGGCATCGAGGCCCCGCTGCGGGCCTTCTTCGAGGCTCCGACCGTGGCCCAGCTGGCCGAGCGCCTGGTGGAGGGGCACGGGCAGACACGGCTCGCCCTGGCGCCGGCCACCCGGCCCGAGGCCATCCCGCTGTCGTTCGCCCAGGAGCGGCTGTGGTTCATCCACAAGCTCGAAGGCCCCTCCGCCACCTACAACATGCCGCTCGCCCTGCGGCTGACCGGTGACCTGGACCGGCAGGCGCTGCAGGACGCCATCAACGACGTCATCGCACGCCACGAGGCGCTGCGCACCGTCTTCCGGGACGTCGACGGACAGGGCCGCCAGTACATCCTCGATCCCGATCGGTCCCGCATCGACCTGCACGCCGTCCCCGTGGACGAGGACCGGATCCAGGAGGAGCTGAACCGGGCCGCGCGCCACGAGTTCGACCTGTCGGTCCAGGTGCCGCTCCACGCGGAGCTGTTGACCGTCAGCCCGACGGATTCGGTGCTGATGCTGGTGCTGCACCACATCGCCGGTGACGGCTGGTCGATGGCGCCGCTGGCCCGCGACCTGATCGCGGCCTACACCGCCCGCCTGACGGGTGCCGAGCCGGACTGGCCGCAGCTGCCGGTGCAGTACGCCGACTACACGCTGTGGCAGCGTGATCTGCTCGGTGACGACAGTGACCCGGAGAGCCCGTTCAGCCGCCAGTACGGCTACTGGGCTGAGCAGTTGGCCGGTCTGCCGGAGCAGGTCACCGTCCCCACCGACCGGCCCCGCCCCACCACCGCCGGCAACGCCGGTGACGTCTGCGCCTTCTCCTTCGACGCCGACCTGCACCGGGACCTCGCTCAGTTGGCCCGGTCGGCCGGGGCAACGGTGTTCATGGTGCTGCAGGCCTCCATGGCCGCCCTGATGACCCGCCTCGGTGCCGGGACCGACATCCCGATCGGCAGCGGTATCGCCGGGCGGACCGACGAGAACCTCGACGACCTGGTGGGCTTCTTCGTC
Organism: Kitasatospora sp. NPDC058032; assembly: GCF_042885845.1. NCBI lineage: Bacteria > Bacillati > Actinomycetota > Actinomycetes > Kitasatosporales > Streptomycetaceae > Kitasatospora > Kitasatospora sp. NPDC058032. Next base: position 15,997 of record NZ_JBHVRK010000020.1, read on the forward strand.
AACACCCTGGTGCTGCGCACCGACACGGCCGGCAACCCGTCCTTCACCGACCTGCTGGCGCAGGTCCGGCGGACCAGCCTGGAGGCCTACGCCCACCAGGACGTCCCGTTCCAGTACCTGGTGGAGAAGCTCAACCCCCGCCGTTCCGCGGCACACCACCCGCTCTTCCAGGTCATGCTGGCTCTGCAGAACAACGAGCAGGCCGAATTCCAGCTCCCGGGACTGCGGGTCAGCCACCAGCCCGCGGCAACGGACACGTCCCGCTTCGACCTGTTCGTCAACATCGGCGAGTTCCACGAACGTGACGGCTCGCCCACGGGGGTCGCCGGATACATCGAGTTCGCGACGGACCTGTACGACCGGTCGACGATCGAGGCGCTGGCCGAGCGTTGGGCCCGGCTGTTGAAGGCGGTCTCCGCCGATCCGTCCCGGCCGATCGGCTCGCTGGACTTCCTCACCGAGGGTGAGGAGGCCCGGCTCCGGGACTGGGTGACCACGTTCCGGCCCGAGGTCGAGGAAGCGACGCTGCCCGGGCTGTTCGAGGCCAGGGTGGCGGTTGCGCCGGACGCGGTGGCGCTGGAGGCCGGGGATGAGACCTGGACGTATGCGGAGCTGAACGCGCGTGCCAACCGGATCGCGCACTGGCTGATCGGCCGGGGCATCGGGGCCGAGCAGCTCGTCGGCCTGGCGCTGCCGCGCGGCGCGGAACTGTTCGCGGCGATCCTGGGTGTGGTGAAGGCGGGCGCGGGTTACCTGCCGGTGGATCCGGACTACCCGGCGGATCGCATCGCCTACATGCTCGCGGATGCCGCTCCCGCCCTGCTGCTCACGACCGGGCGGCTGGCGGAGGAGTTGCCGGAGGGTCTGGCGGTCGAGGAGCTGGCCGGGGTCTGGGACGGGCAGCCGGCCAGTGATCCGACGGACGCGGAGCGGGTCGCGCCGCTCACCCCGGTGAACACCGCCTACGTCATCTACACCTCGGGTTCCACGGGTCGGCCCAAGGGCGTCACCGTCACGCACACGGGTCTGGCCTCGCTGGCCTCCACGCTGGTCGAGCGCTGCCGTACCACTGACCGGAGCCGGGTCGTGCAGCTGGCCTCGCCCAGCTTCGACGCCTCCGTCCTGGAACTGCTGATGGCCCTCAGCGGCGGCGGCACCCTCGTCGTGCCCCCGCCGGGCCGTCTGGCGGGGGAGGACCTGGCCAGGGTCCTGGCGGACCGGCGGATCACCCACGCGTTCATCCCGCCGTCCGTTCTGGCCACCCTCCCGGCCCAGGCGCCCAGCACGCTCACCGAGCTCTCCGGCCTCATCGTCGGCGCCGAGGCGTGCCCGCCGGAGCTGGTTCCGTTGTGGGCACCCGGCCGCCACATGGCCAACCTCTACGGGCCGACCGAGGCCACCATCTCCACCACCATCAGCCGCTCCCTCACCGAGCCCTACACGCCCATCGGCGCCCCCAACCACAACACCTACGCGCACGTTCTCGACGAGTATCTGCGGCCGGTGCCGCAGGGTGTCGCGGGTGAGTTGTATGTGGCGGGTCGGGGTCTGGCGCGTGGTTATCTGGGGCGTGCGGGTCTGTCGGCGGAGCGGTTCGTGGCGGATCCGTTCGGTGCGGCGGGCGACCGGATGTATCGCACGGGTGACCTGGTGCGGTGGAACCGGGACGGTGAGCTGGAGTACCTGGGCCGTAGTGACGATCAGGTGAAGATCCGTGGGTTCCGGATCGAGCCGGGTGAGGTCCAGTCGGTGCTGGCTCGGCATGCCGAGGTGGCGCAGGCGGTGGTGGTTCCGCGTGAGGACCAGCCCGGTGACACCCGTCTGGTGGCCTACGTCGTGCCGGGGACCGGTGGTGGTGCCGACGTCGGTGCCGGTGCCGGTGAGCAGGTTGAGGACTGGCGGGAGTTGTACGACTCGTTGTACGAGGGTTCGGCCGCGTCGTTGGGTGAGGATTTCGCGGGGTGGAACAGCTCGTACACGGGTGAGGCGATCCCGTTGGAGGAGATGCGGGAGTGGCGTGCGGCGACGGTGGAGCGGATTCGTTCCTTCGCGCCGCGGCGGGTGTTGGAGATCGGTGTCGGTTCGGGTCTGTTGATGGCGCCGCTGGCGGAGGGGGTCGAGGCCTACTGGGGTACGGACCTGTCGCAGCCGGTGGTGACCCGGTTGGTGGGGCAGGTCGCGGAGCGGGGCTGGGAGCACGTCGAGTTGCGCTGCCGGCCGGCGGAGGACTTCACCGGACTACCTACCGGTTACTTCGACACGATCGTGATCAACTCGGTTGCGCAGTACTTCCCGAACCGGGAGTACCTCACCTCCGTTCTGCGTCAGGCGCTGGAGTTGCTGGCGGACGGTGGCCGGGTTCTGCTGGGTGACATCCGTCATCTGGGACAGCTGCGGATGTTCCATGCCGCGGTGCAGGCGCCGCGGGCGGCGAGTGCGGCCAGGCTGCGTTCGGCGGTGGAGCACGCGTTGGTGGTGGAGAAGGAACTGCTGGTCCACCCGGACTACTTCACCGCTCTCGCCGCCGAGTGCGGTGCGGGTGTGGACATCCGCCTCAAGCGTGGTGAGGCGCACAACGAGCTGACCCGCCACCGTTACGAGGTCGCCCTCCATAAGGGTGCGGAGGCGTTGACGGATCTGGCCGGCCTGCCGGTGGTGCGGTGGGGGAGCGACCTCAGCACGTTGGACGGGTTGCGGGAGCGGCTTGCCGGTGGCGTGCCGCTGCGTGTGACGGGTGTTCCCGACGCGCGTCTGTCGGGCGAGTCTGCTGCCGTCGAGGCGCTGGACGCCGGTGAGGACCTGGACGCGGTGCGGTCGGTGCTCGGCTCGGTGGCCGGGATCGATCCGGAGGCCTTCCACCGGTGGGCCGAGGGCCTCGGGTTCCGGGCGGTGGTCACGTGGAGTGCCGGTCTTCCGGGCGGGTTCGACGCGGTCCTGCTGGACATGGCGGACACCCGGGCGGTGACCGGCGGGTACGAGTCGGGTCGGACGGGTTCCGCTCTGACGAACTCCCCGGCTCGGGCGCGGACGAGCGGGGCGCTGGTGACGGCGCTGCGGCAGGTGTTGCAGGCGCAGTTGCCGGAGTACATGGTCCCGTCGGCGATCGTCACCCTGGACCGTATTCCGCTGACGCCGAACGGCAAGATCGACCGCAAGGCCCTTCCCGCACCGGAGTACACGTCCACCACCGATGGCCGCGCACCGCGCACACCGCAGGAGGAGATCCTCTGCACGCTGTTCGCGGAGATCCTCGGTCTGCCCAGCGTCGGGATCGATGACAACTTCTTCGCGCTCGGCGGTCACTCCCTGCTGGCGACCCAGCTCACCAGCAGGATCCGGGCCACCCTCGGCACCGAGATGCCCCTCCAGACCCTCTTCGAGGCGCCGACCGTCGCCGAGCTCTCCGCGAGCCTCGAAGCCGGCACACCCAGCAGCGCCTTCGAGGTCCTGTTGCCGCTTCGGAAGCAGGGGCGGCACGCTCCGCTGTTCGTCGTGCACCAGGGAGCGGGCATGTGCTGGTCGTACGCCGGAATCCTGCCGCACCTCAGCCCGGACTTCCCGGTCTACGGGCTCCAGGCCCACGGGCTGGCTCATCCCGATGAGCTCCGCAACAGCGTCGAGGAGGTGGCGGACGACTGCATCGAGCAGATGCTGAAGGTGCAGCCTGAAGGGCCCTACCACCTGATGGGGCACTCGTTCGGCGGAATCCTGTCCCACGCCATCGCGGCGAGGCTCGCGGAACGCGGTGAGCGGGTCGACCTCCTGGTCTTCCTGGACTCCGATCCCGCCAAGCCGATCCCCGAGGAGCTGTTCGACAGGCAGGACGAGATGCAGCTGATGTACGGCGCGATCCTGGAGGCGCTCGGAGTCAACACCGAACAACTGGCCAATGGGATGCCCACGTTCGAGGACTTCTCCAAGCTCGCGCGCGGGACGAACACGGTCCTCGGCAGCCTCGAGGAGAGCCGCTTCGTCACCCTGATGAGCGTCATCAAGAACAACATCATGCTGATGAGCAAATACCGCCACCAGCGGGTCTCGACGGACGCGATGATCTTCGCGGCCACTCGCCACCGCTCCGGCTACGTCATTCCGGCGGATGCCTGGAGCATGTACGTGGACGGCGAGGTCGCCCACCACGAGGTGGATTGCACCCACCAGACCATCACGACGCCGCACATGTTCCGGGAGATCGGGCCTCTCGTCGAGGCGAAGCTCCGGAAGCTCGCCGAGAACGCGAGCCTCCCCGCCGGCACCGAGTAGGGGTAGACCGGCAGCGGCCACAGCCGGCACGAATCGACGGTGGCTCGAGAAGACCCCGCCCCGGGGGGGCGGGCGGGTACATGGAGGGCGGCGGGCGGGGCGTGGGTGGGGGGGGGGGTGGGGTGGAGCGCCAGCGGCACCACC
>NZ_JBHVRK010000020.1:20413-157092 GCF_042885845.1 Kitasatospora sp. NPDC058032
GCCCCACGCCACGTTGTCGCCCTCCCGCCCCCCCGCCCCCGCCCCACTGGACCCCCCGCCCCCCCCGGGGCGGGGTCCCGTCGTGCGGATGCTGTGGAGGAGCCCGAGCGTCCGCTCGACCGGATGTGGGTGAGCGACTCCCCGGCCGGGGCGTGCCTCGCGCGCCCTAGCAGAAGCGGGTCAGCGCAGAGCATCAACTTCACCCCAACGGGTGAAATGACGCTCTGTGCGACTCATGTGACGGATCGTTTGAGAAGACTGGCGGCTCATCCATTCAGCCGTGGGGGGTACCACCATGTCTTCTCGACGAATCGTTTCCGCAGCCGCCGCCGTGCTGGCCTGCACCGCTCTCACCGTTCTCACCGTGCCGCCCGCCGGGGCCGCCGAGTCCTCGCCGTCCGCCCCGGCCTCCGCGCCGGGCAGGGCACGCGCCGTGACCGCCGAACTCGACCTGGACGTCCGGTTGTTGAGCAACGCCGTGGACGTCCCGGTGGACGTCTCGCTCAACAAGGTCGAGTCCCCGGCGCAGCGCGAGGGCACCGTCCTCACCGCCACGGTCGACGGCGTCGACCAGTCCGGCCCGGTCACCCTGGTCAAGGCCGACGTCGGCAAGTCGGTGACCAAGGTCGACGCCAAGGGCGCCACCGCCTCCGTCACGCTCGCCGACGCCGATGTGCACGCGCCCGGCCTGCCCGGGACCACCCTGCTCGGCCTGAAGGCGCTCAGCGCCACCGCCACCTGCCCCGTCGACGGGCAGCCCACCGCCGACGTGGTCGCACCCGTCGGGCTCACCGTCCTCGGCAAGCCGGTCACGCTCAGCCTGTACGGGCCGACCAAGGTGGACGTGCCGCTGGTCGGCAGCGTGTCGGTGGAGTTCTCCAAGAAGACCACCACCTCGACGACGGCCGCCGCCTCCGCCCTGGAGGTCCAGGTGGCGGTGGACCCGCTCAACCTCAACGTCGCCAAGGTCACCGGCACCGTCAAGGTCGCCTCGGTGAGCTGCGAGAAGCCCGTGCCGGCCGCCCCGACGCCCACCGCCACCGCGTCGGCCACCCCCGCGACCGCGGTCACGCAGACCCCGGCCGCGCAGCCCGTCGCGGACACCACCCCGTCCGCCACCGCTACTGCCGCCGCTGCCACCGCCCCTGCCTCTGCCTCTGGCTCCTCCTCCGCCACCGCCCGCCGGACCGCGGCCCCCGCCGCCTCCGCTTCCGGCTCCGCCAACCCCGCCGCGCCCGACAGCCTCGCCTCCACCGGCGGCAACGACGCCACCGGCCGGCTCGCCGCCGGGGCCGCCGCCCTGGTCGCCGGAGGCGGCTGCGCCCTCTGGGCCACCCGCCGCCGCCGGGCCGCCGCCCCGGCCCACGCCCGCCGGCACTGAGGCCCCCGGGCTCGCCCCGGAGCCCACCCCCGGACCCCCACGGATGCGGGAGTGCCACCCGCGGCACTCCCGCACCGTGACCGTGCCAATGCGGACGGTTGGTTCACATGCGCGTTACACAAGAGGAACAACCGGGAAACGGCGGCTTGCAACGCTACGCGGGCACCCACCACTCAGTTTGCGAGGTACACCGCCGTGGCAATCAAGGCCGAGTACATCTGGATCGACGGCACCAAGCCGACCGCCAAGCTCCGCTCCAAGACTCGTGTCCTGCCGAACGCGGACAAGATCCCCACCTGGGGCTTCGACGGTTCCTCCACCAGCCAGGCCGAGGGCCACGCCTCGGACCGGGTGCTGACGCCGGTGCGCGTCACCCCGGACCCGATCCGCGGCGGCGACCACATCCTCGTCCTCTGCGAGGTCCACGAGACCGACGGCACCCCGCACGAGTCCAACAGCCGCGCCCTGCTGCGCGCCGTCGCCGAGCAGTACGAGGCGCAGGAGTCGATCTTCGGCATCGAGCAGGAGTACACCTTCTTCAAGGGCTCCCGCCCGCTCGGCTTCCCCGAGGGCGGCTACCCGGCCCCGCAGGGCGGCTACTACTGCGGCGTCGGCGCCGAGGAGGTCTTCGGCCGCGAGATCGTCGAGCTGCACCTCGACCGCTGCATCGACGCCGGCCTGGCCATCTGCGGCATCAACGCCGAGGTCATGCCCGGCCAGTGGGAGTTCCAGATCGGCCCGGTCGACGCCCTGACCGTCTCCGACGACATGTGGATCGCCCGCTACCTGCTCTACCGCACCGCCGAGGAGTTCGGCATCGACGCCACCCTCGACCCGAAGCCGGTCCGCGGCGACTGGAACGGCGCCGGCGCGCACACCAACTTCTCCACCAAGGCGATGCGCGAGAACTACGACGCGATCATCACCGCCTGCGAGTCGCTCGGCACCTCCCAGGAGAAGGTCCTGGAGCACGTCACCCAGTACGGCGCCGACATCGAGTCCCGCCTGACCGGCAAGCACGAGACCGCCCCGTGGAACGTCTACTCCTACGGCGTCTCCAACCGCGGCGCGTCGGTCCGCATCCCGTGGCAGGTCGAGGTGGACCAGAAGGGCTACATCGAGGACCGCCGCCCGAACGCCAACGTCGACCCCTACGTCGTCACCCGCCTGCTGATCAACACCTGCTGCGCCGCCCTGGAGAAGGCCGGCCTGGTCTGATCCCGCTCCGCCGGTAGCACCACCCCGCACGTCCGCAGGGCCTCCCCACCTCACCGGGGAGGCCCTGCGGCCGTCATGGCGCGTCCGGATCCTCCGCCAGGTGCCCGGCCGGCGCCCGCACCACCGCGTCGTGGCCCGCCCCCTCGGGAAGCCGGAAGTCCCGCTCGACCCCGAGCTCCAACCCGTCGTCACCGGTCCGATGACAGGGGCGGGGTCGGTCGGCTCTCTTGATCGAGGGGTGGGGCCGGGCGGAGAATGGCGGACGTGAACGTTTCTGCTGCTGGGGTGCCCGGGGGGCTCGTGCGTCGATTGCACGTGGACCTGGGGAGAGTGTGGGCGGCCGCCTGTCGTCGGTGAGCGTCCCGGTGTTGGTCCTTTCAGACGGCTCTTCCCGCAGCGGAGTGTGTGTTCATGACCATGACGTTCCACTGGTTCCTGCCCACCAACGGTGACAGCCGGCACGTCGTCGGCGGCGGGCACGGGTCGACGCCCGGTGCCGCCGGGGGCGACCGGCCGCCGTCCCTCGGGTATCTGGGGCAGATCGCCCGCAGCGCCGAGCAGTTGGGGTTCGAGGGGGCGCTGACGCCGGCCGGGGCGTGGTGCGAGGACGCCTGGCTGACGACGGCGATGCTCACCCAGGTGACCGAGCGGCTCAAGTACCTGGTGGCGTTCCGGCCCGGGCAGATCGCGCCGACACTGGCGGCGCAGATGGCGGCGACGTACCAACGGCACTCCGGCGGGCGGCTGTTGCTGAACGTGGTGACCGGCGGGGAGTCGGCGGAGCAGCGCGCGTACGGGGACTTCCTGGACAAGGACGCGCGCTACGCCCGCACCGGGGAGTTCCTGTCGGTCGTGCGGCGGCTCTGGGCGGGGGAGAGCGTCGACCACGACGGTGTCCACCTGCGGGTGGAGCGGGCCGAGTTGAACCGGCTGCCGGATCCGGTGCCGCCGGTGTACTTCGGCGGGTCGTCCCCGGCGGCGGGCGAGGTCGCCGCCCGGTACGCGGACGTGTACCTCACCTGGGGCGAGCCGCCCGCGCAGGTGCGGGAGAAGATCGCCTGGATCCGTGAACTCGCCGAGCGGCAGGGGCGGACGGTGCGGTTCGGGATCCGGCTGCACGTGATCACCCGGGACACCTCGGCGCAGGCGTGGGCGGAGACCGAGCGGCTGCTGGCGGCGATGGACCCGCAGCGCGTCCGGGAGACCCAACGGGCGCTGGCCCGCAGCGAGTCGGTGGGGCAGCGCCGGATGCTGGCGCTGCACGGGGGCTCGGCGGAGCGGCTGGAGGTGTACCCCGGGCTGTGGGCGGGCATCGGGCTGCTGCGCGGCGGGGCCGGGACGGCGCTGGTGGGCAGCCACCGGGAGGTGGCCGACCTCGTCACCGAGTACCACGAGTTGGGCATCGACGAGTTCGTGCTCAGCGGGATGCCGCACCTGGAGGAGGCGTACTGGTTCGGCGAGGGTGTGCTGCCGGTGCTGGCCGCCCGGGGTCTGTGGAGCCGGCCGGGGCAGTAGGGCCCGGCCGGCCGGCGCCTACTGCTCGCCCAGGACCATCCACTTCTCGGGCTTGGCCATGGCCTCGAAGCCGACCTTCGCGTAGACCCCGTGGGCGTCCGCGGTGGCGAGCAGGACGCGGCGCAGGCCGTGCTCGGCGAGCCCGTCGCGGACGGCGGCGGCCAGGGCGGTGCCGAGGCCGCGGCCGCGGGCGGCCGGGGCGACGTAGACGTCGCACAGCCAGGCGAAGGTGGCGCGGTCGGTGACCACCCGCGCGTAGCCGACCTGGTTGCCCGAAGCCTGCTCGTAGAGACCGAAGTTGAGCGAGGCGTCGATCGCCCGGTCCTGCTTCTCGCGGCTGCGGCCGATCGCCCAGTAGGCGTCCTGGGACAGCCACCGGTGGATCAGGGCGGCGTCGAGGCGCGCGGGGTCGGTGGAGATCTCGTAGCCGTCCGGCACTCCGGTGTCACTGGTCATGGCCGGATCCAAGCAGGGATCCGGCCGCGCGACCAGCGGATTTCTCAGTGGACGGGCACGGCGTTCTCGGGCAGGTTGTGCCAGTTGGTGACGATCGGCTTGTCGACGTTGGTCGGGCCGATCGGCAGGCTGACCGGGTCGGGGTCCGGGTTGCCGATGCCCACGATGATGTCGGTGAACTGGACCGCCTGGTTGTCCTTGGTGGTCTTCGTCATGACGCCCGCGTAGGCGGTGTCCGAGCCGCTGAGCTTGATCGGCTGGCTGACGCCCTGCTCGGCCTTGGACGCCTCGATGCCGCGTGAGCCGAAGGCGATGACCGGGGGCCGGGCCGGGAGCGTGCAGGTCACGCCGGGCTTGGCCTTGGCGGCGATCAGGATGTAGCCGCCGGCCTGGGACTCGGCCTTGGCGGTGAGCACGAGGTCCTTGGCACCGCAGCTGCCGGCGGCCTGGCCGGAGGCGGCGGGAGAGGAGGGCGCGGAGGTGGCGGTGGAGGCGGTCGCCGAGGGCTTGGTGGTGGCGGACGGTGCCGCGGCGGTGGCCGTCGGCGCGGCCGCGGAGGGGGTGGCGGGAGCGGAGGGTACGGTGGTCACGGCCGGGCTCGACGCGGGCGCGGCGGCGTCGCTGTTCTCCGGCCCGCACGCGGTGGCGGTGACGGCGAGCGCCGCGACGGCGAGGGCGGTGAGAGCGAGTCGGCGCGAGCGCATGCGGGATCCCCCAGAGTGCTGACCACCGGTGTCGTTCACCGGCGCAGCACGACCGTACGACGGGATCGTTCACGGCCGGGTGCGGGAAACATCCCGATCCTGTCCCAGACCGATGCGCCGATAAGCGATGGTCAACGCCCCCGTCACGCGGGACGATCGACCCCATGACCGAACTCCCGTTGCTCCTCCTCGACGTCGACGGCCCGCTGAACCCGTACGCCGCCGTGCCGCAGGAACAGCCCGCCGGCTACCGGACGCACCACCTCCGCCCCGACTTCCGGCGGAACCGGTTCCCCGGTCGGCCGGCCGAGGAGGTCGAGCCGCTCCGGCTCTGGCTCAACCCGGGGCACGGGCCGGAACTGCTGGACCTGCCCTTCGCATTGGTCTGGGCGACCGCCTGGCAGCACGAGGCCAACACCTTGATCGCCCCACTGGTCGGCCTGCCCGAACTCCCGTACGTGCCCTGGCCGCGGATCGACCAGGAGGAGCCCGACGGCCTGCACTGGAAGACCCGTGTGCTGGTCGACTGGGCGGCCGGGCGGCCGTTCGTCTGGGTGGACGACGAGCTGGGGCCGCAGGACACCGAGTGGATAGCGGCTCACCACCCCGGACCCGCGGCGACCCTGCGGATCGACCCCAGGATCGGGCTGCGGGACGAGGACTTCGCCACCCTGCGGGGCTGGGCGCACGCCGAGTTGGAGGTCGGGGCGTGAGGGTCGGCACGGTGGAGCGGCTGCGGCGGCACCCCGTGAAGTCGATGCTCGGCGAGGAGCTCCGCGAGGCGTCCGTGACGGAGCGCGGCATTCGCGGCGACCGCGCGTACGCGCTGCTGGACGTCGACACCGGGCGGGTGGTGAGCGCCAAGCACCCGCGTCTGTGGGCGGGCGTGCTCGGGTTCACCGCCCGGACCGGGACCGGCGGTGAGGTGGTGGTCACCGGCCCGGACGGCGCCGTCGTCGACGAGCGCGGGCTGTCGGAGCGGCTGGGGCGCAAGGTCCGGCTGGTGGACGAGCCGCCGCCGGGCGCGAGCGTCGAGCGGTCCGTCCCGGAGGAGGTCCTGGAACACGGTCCGCGCGCCGAGGTCGGGTTCACCGTCAGTGAGCTGGGGCGCGGCGCGCCGCCCGGCACCTTCTTCGACTTCGCGCCGCTCCACCTGCTCACCACCGCCGCGCTCGCCGCGGCGGACGGCGTCGCGGCCGAGCGGTACCGTCCGAACGTGGTGGTCCGGACCCTCGACCCGGCCCCCGGCTTCGTCGAGAACGGCTGGGTGGAGGGCGAGCTGGCGATCGGGCCGCGGCTGCGGCTGCGGGTCGTCACGGCGACGCCGCGCTGCGCCGTCCCCACCCTCGCGCACGGCCCCGGGCTGCCGCGCTCGGCGGCGGCGCTGCGCACGCTCGCCGAGCGCAACCGCCGCGTCCCGCTGCCGGGCATGCCCGCGCTGCCCTGCGTCGGCGTGTACGCCCGGGTGCTGGCTCCGGGCCGGGTCGCGGTCGGCGACCCGGTGGTGCTGCTGCGCTGACCGCGGCGGCCGGGCGTCAGCCGTCGAGAGCCTGCGCCAGGGCGGTCAGGAAACGGTCGGTGGTGGGCTCGTCCCGGACGGCGATGCGCAGCCAGTCCGGGCCGAGGCCGGGGAAGGTGTCGCCCCGGCGGACGGCGAAGCCCAGGGCGCGCAGCCGGGCGCGGACGGCGTCGGCGCCGGGCAGTTCGACCAGCAGGAAGGACGCCGCCGGCTCGCCGTGCACCCGGACGGCTGGGAAGGCGGCCAGGCCCTTCAGCAGGTGGTCGCGCCGCAGGGCGAGTTCCTGTGCGGCCTCCTCCGCCTCGGCGAGTGCGGCCGGGGCCGAGCAGGCCTCGGCGGCCACCAGCGCCGGGGTGGAGACCGGCCAGAGCGGCTGGGCCGCGGCCAGCTCGGCGATCAGCGGCGCCGGGCCGAGCACATAGCCGATCCGCAGGCCGGCCAGCCCCCAGGTCTTGGTGAGGCTGCGCAGGACGACCACCCGGCCCGGCAGGTCCCTCGCGCCGGCGAGGGATGCGCGCTCCCCGGGCACGGTGTCCATGAACGCCTCGTCGATCACCAGGGTGCGCCCCGGCCGGGCCAGGGCGGCGACGGTGGCGGCCGGGTGGAGCACGGAGGTGGGGTTGGTGGGGTTGCCGAGCACGACCAGGTCGGCCTCCTCCGGTACCGCTCCCTCGGTCAGCCGGAAGCCCTCCGCGGCGGAGAGCAGGACCCGCCGCACCGAGTGTCCGGCGTCCCGCAGCGCGGCCTCCGGCTCGGTGAACTGCGGGTGAACGACCACGATGTGACGAGGTGTCAGCACGCGCGCCAGCAGGACGAAGGCCTCGGCGGCACCCGAGGTGAGCAGCACCTCCGCCACCGGCCGGCCGTGCCGCTCGGCGACCGCGGCCCGGGCGGCGGCGCCGTCGGGGTAGGCGGCGAGGTCGGCGAGGGTGGCGGCGAGGCGTGCGCGCAGCCAGTCCGGGGGCGTGCCGGTGCGGACGTTGACGGCGAGGTCGACGAGTCCGGCGCCGTCGGCGCGCACCTCGGCGTCACCGTGGTGGCGCAGGTCGGGCTCGCCCGGGGCGTCCTCGGTGCGGGCGCCTTCGGCGGGGGAGTGGGGGGTCACGGCTGCTCTCCTGGGTTCTGCCGGGGCTGCGGACGGCGGTGGGCCACCGACGGCCGCGGGACGCGGGCGACGGCCACCGTCGCGGCGGCCGACCTCCGTTTGGGGACGACGAGCTCGGCCCGCCCGCCGCCGGCCCCCGTCAGCGCCGCCGCCTCGGCCACGCTGGCCGTCCCGACCGCGTCGCCGACGGCGCCGGACGGGTTGGGCACGGGGACGGCGGCCAGCGCCGCGGCCGGGTACTCGGCCACCGGCACACCGAGCGCCGCCGCGGCCGAGCGGACGGCGGGGTGACCGCCCTTGCCGTCGAGGGTGGCGAGCGCGCCGACGGCGCCGGACGGCAGCCCGGCTGCGGCGAGCGTCCGCCGGATCAGGTCCAGCAGCTCCGCCCCGGTCGCCGAGCCGCGCACACCCACCCCGACGACGAGCCGCCCGCGGCCGGGTGGAGCCGCGCCCGCGCCGCCACCGTCACCCGGACCGCCCAACGCGCCGGAACCGATGTCGTCCGAACCGTTCCCGTCCGGTCCTCTCACTCCACGCTCACGCCCTGCTCACGTCCCGTTCCACCACGCCACCCGCCCGACACCTGCCCGAGGGCCGCACGCCGACCGGCCCCGGTGCCCGCCCGTCCGGGGCGGCCGAAACCCGTCGCCCCCGGCTGCCCGGAATGCCCAGGTCAGGCCGGTACCGGCAGTCGCGGACAGCCGAAATCCCACCACGCCCGTGACGGACGGGTCAATCGCGACGCCTGTGACCCGCGTCCGGCGGCGGTCCTCGGCCACCCACCGCTGTTCGCCGTTTCTTCATGTGGCCGCCGAGGCCCGCGCCACCGCGCCGCTCCTACTGTTTGCGGCGCTCCGAAACCGCCGGTTCCCCGATCGGCGGCCTCTCCCACCCCGGCAGTTCCCGCGCGGCCGGGCCACCTCCCCACCCGGCCGCCCCCGACGTACGGAGGACACCATGCCCGAGAACCAGGAGACTGTTGACATGAGCGCCACGACCCCCGTCGCCGGGGGCGCCGCCCCGCGCCGCCCCCGCCGCCGCACCCTCACCGCCTCCGCCGCCGGCCTGGCCCTGGTCGCCGGCTCGCTCGGCCTGTGGGCCGCCACCGGCACCGCCGCGCAGGCCGCCGCGCTGCCGACCCCGGACCACGTGGTCGTCGTCGTCATGGAGAACCACGCCTACACCCAGGTGATCGGCAGCTCCAGCGCGCCGTACATCAACAACACCCTGAAGGCCGGCGGCGCCACCCTCACCCAGTCGTTCGGGCTCACCCACCCCAGCGAGCCCAACTACTACCAGCTGTTCTCCGGCTCCAACCAGGGCCGCACCGACGACAGCTGCGTGCCGGTCGGTTCGATCAACCAGCCCAACCTCGCCTCCGAGCTGATCGCCGCCGGCCAGAGCTGGGGCAGCTACAACGAGGGCCTGCCGAGCCAGGGTTCGACCACCTGTTCCAGCGGCAAGTACGCGCAGAAGCACAACCCGTGGTTCGGCTTCGGCAACGTGCCGACCAACACCGCGTACACCATGACGCAGTTCCCGACGAACTTCGCGAGCCTGCCGAAGGTCTCCTTCGTCGTCCCGGACCTGTGCAACGACATGCACGACTGCTCGGTCTCCACCGGCGACACCTGGATCCAGAACAAGCTCGGCGCCTACGCCGCCTGGGCCAAGAACAACAACAGCATCCTCGTCATGACCTTCGACGAGGACAACAAGCTGTCCGGCAACCGCATCCCCACCGTCTTCTACGGCGCCCACGTCACCCCGGGCTCCACCACCGCCACCACCTACAACCACTACAACGTGCTGCGCACGCTGGAGGACCTCGCGGGCCTGACCACCCACGCGGGCAACGCCGCCTCCGCCGCCACCATCACCGGCATCTGGAACTGACGCCCGTGTACGTCGCGGACTCCCGCAGCTCCAAGGCCCCCGCCGCCCCGGCCGACACCCGGCCGGGGCGGCGGGAGGCCGCCGAGGGAGCCACCCGTGCGGCCGACGGCGCCACCGCCGGCCGGGCCGCCCGGGCGGCGGTCCCCGGCACCGTCCTGGTCCTGGGCGTGGTCAGCCTGGTCACCGACGTCTCGTCCGAGATGGTCAGCGCCGTCCTGCCGCTCTACCTGCTCACCGGCCTCGGCCTGTCCCCGCTCGGCTTCGGCCTGCTCGACGGCATCCAGAACGGCTTCAGCGCCGTCGTCCGGCTGGCCGGCGGCCACCTCGCCGACCGGCGCGGGCGCGACGGCGCGCCCCGGCACAAGGCCGTCGCCGCCGTCGGCTACGGCCTGTCGGCGCTCTGCAAGCCGCTGCTGCTGCTCGTCCACACCGTGCCGCTGATCGGCGCCGTGCTCGCCGTCGACCGCACCGGCAAGGGCCTGCGCACCGCCCCGCGCGACGCGATGATCTCGCTCGCCACCGAACCCGCCCACCGCGGAAGGGCGTTCGGCGTCCACCGGGCGATGGACACGGCCGGTGCGCTGCTCGGACCGCTCACCGCCTTCCTGGTGCTGCGGATGGCCGGCGGCCCGCTGCTCGCCGACGGCGGCCAACAGCAGGGCTACCACGCGGTGTTCGCGGTCAGCGCCTGCGTCGCGGTGCTCGGCGTGCTCGTCCTGCTGCTCTTCGTACCGAACCGGCTGCGGGCCGACGAGCCGTCGACCCTCCACCCCCGGCTGCGCGACGGGCTCGCCCTGCTGCGCATCCCCGGCCTGCGCCGGCTCACCGTCTGCGCCGTGCTGCTCGGCCTCACCACCGTCAGCGACTCCTTCCTGTACCTGCTCGTGCAGCGCCGGCTCGGCCTCGCCACCGAGTACTTCCCGCTGCTCCCGCTCGGCACCGCCGGCGCCTTCCTGCTGCTCGCCGTCCCGCTCGGCGCGCTCGCCGACCGGATCGGGCGCCGCCGGCTGTTCCTGGCCGGCCACGGCGTCCTGCTGACCGCCTACGGGCTGCTGCTCTCCCCGCTCGACGGGCTGCCGGCGGTGGTCTGCGTGCTGCTGCTGCACGGCGCGTTCTACGCCGCCACCGACGGCGTGCTCGCCGCCGCCGCGGCCGACACCGTGCCCGCCGGGCAGCGCGGCGCCGGGCTCGCCCTGGTCGGCACCGGGCAGGCGCTCGCCCGGTTCGCCTGCTCGCTGGCGTTCGGCGCGCTGTGGAGCGTCGTCGGCGGTACCACCGCGCTGACCTGGTCGGCGCTGGCGCTGGCCGGCTGCGTCACCGGGGCGGCCTTCGTGCTGCGCGAGCCCGCCGTCGTCGAAGACCCCGCCTTTGAAGGCCCTGCCGTCGAAGGCCCCGTTGTTGAAGGACCCGTCGACCCCGAGGTGCCCAAGTGACCACCGCCCCCCTCCGCAACCGCACCCGGGTGCTGATCCTGCTGGTCGCCGTCGTCCTGCTCGGCGCGGTCGGCACCGGCGCCGTGCTGTGGGCCGCCGACCGCTCCGCCGAACGCGACCGCGTCCAGGCCGGCGGCCCCGTCGTCACCCCCGGCGAGGTCACCCTCAAGGACCCCACCGCCCGGCAGCTGGTCTTCCGCAACATGGCCTGGGGCCCGCACCGCGACGAGATCGCCACCGTCCCCGCCGACCGCCCCGACGGCCCCCGCACCTCCTCCGGCGTCCAGTGCCTGCGCTTCTACGCCGCCGCCGGTACCGGCATCTGCCTGCAGGCCGAACGCGGCGCCCTCCAGGACACCTACCGCGCCGTCGTACTCGACGACCGGCTGCGCGAACGGCGCTCCTTCCCGGTCGCCGGCATCCCCACCCGCTCCCGGGTCTCCCCCTCCGGCCACCTCGCCGCCTGGACCGTCTTCGTGAGCGGCGACTCCTACGCGGGCACCGACTTCTCCACCCGCACCTCGATCGTCGACGTCCGGGACTGGAACCTCCGGGAGAACCTGGAGGACTTCGACGTGATCAAGGACGGCAAGCCGTACCGCGCGCCCGACGTCAACATCTGGGGCGTGACCTTCGTCGACGACGACGCCTTCTACGCCACCGTCGCCACCGGCGGCCAGACCTACCTGGTCCGCGGCGCCCTGGGTGCCCGCACCCTCACCACCCTCCACCAGAACGTCGAATGCCCCTCGCTCTCCCCGGACGGCACCCGGGTCGCCTACAAGAAGCGCGTGCCCGGCGCCTCCGAGGACGCCCCCTGGCGGCTCTACGTCCTGGACCTCGCCACCATGACCGAGACGCCCACCGCCGAACAGCGCAGCATCGACGACCAGGCCGTCTGGTCCGACGACCACACCCTGCTGTACGCCATGCCGGGCGACTTCGGCGCCGACCTGTGGACCGTCCCCGCCGACGGCACCGGCTCCGCGCGGCGGCTGCTCGACGCGGCGGTCGCCCCGGCGTACCTGGGCTGACGGGTACGGGACAGGCCGGTGGGGCCGGTCGGGCCGGGTGGTCCGGTGCGGAACTCGGAGCGTAGGGTCCACGTCGAGCACTACGAGTGGTCGCGCCGTGCCTGGCCGCCACGACGACGGACCGGGGGAGCAGGAAGAGTGAGGCAACGAGGGCCCGACCGCGGGCTGTCGCCGGAACGCGTGCCCAGCGACTCGTGGCCGGCGCTGCACGGCAGACCCGTGCTGCGCCGTACGGTCGCGATCGGCCTGGTGATCTTCGTATCGGTGCTGGCCGCCCTGGCCGTCCGGGGCGTCAACGCCCTCACCGTCGGCCGCGGCGCCATCGAGACCGACCGCGACCGCGCCGAACTGCTGGCCGGCCTCCACCCCTCCCAGCACCCGGGCGCCGGCCGCTACTACGTGCCGGTCGGCGCCGTCTACACGCGCACCGCGGACGGCCTGCCCGTCGCCTACCTGCACTACCGGCTGGCCGGCGGGCACGAGGTCGGCGTCGGCGACTTCCTGCGCACCTACGACCTGGCCGCCCCCGGTGCGCTCACCCCGCTGCCCGCCGACCTCGCTGAGGCCCTCGGCGGCGACGAGCCGGCCGAAGCGCGCGAGGTCGGCGTCCCCGACCCGTCCGCCTCCCCGTCCTCGCCGGCGCCGACGCCGACGCCGTCCGCGTCCGCCGCCCCGTCCGCGCTCCCGGACGAAACCCCCACCGCGGAGCCCGAGCCCACCACCCCGGAACCCACCGGCCACATCGCCCCGGCCACCGAATCCGAATCCGAGGCCGAGGCCGAGGCCGGGTCCGCAGCCGAAACCGCCCCCGCCACCGCCCCCGCCACCGCCACCGAGCAGCCCCTCCCGGCCCCGGAGGACACCCCCTCGCCCACCCCGACCCCCACCGCCGACCCCACCCCCACCCCCGTCGTCACCCCGACACCCGCCCGCGCCCGCCGCATCTACATCGCCCCCGACCCCGCCGGCCTCCCCGGCGCCGCCGACATCTACGTCCGCGCCACCGGCTGACCGCCCGCCGGCGTACGGTGACTGCTGTACCTCGAAGGAGCCTGCAGAGAGGGAGACGCCGCGATCACCCATGACCGGCCGCACATGAGCCTTGAGGCGTTCGAGTCCGGGAGGGCGCGGTCGACCGGTGCGCGATCACCGTCCGCCGCCTGGAGGTCCGAGGCCGAACGAGGCCGAACGAGCCCGTCCGCCCCGGGCCCTCCCGCACGGGAGGGCCCGGGCGCCACCGGATAGGGTCGCCACGCGGGCCGATGTGCGGTGCGCGCGTGGACCCGAGGAGCTGACGTGGGCGAGGCCGCCTCCCCCGAGACCGGTGCCGACACCGTGGACCCCCGCCGGGGCGCGGAGCTCGCGGCGCGCTGGTGGAAGTGGGCGCTGTCCGCCCCGATGGAGCGCAGCCCGGTCGCCGACACCACCGGCGAGTTCGCCGGCTGGCGGCAGCCCTCGGACGTCTGGTTCCTGGCCGGCACCTACGGCGGCCGGGTCGTGCGCCGCTGTCCGATCGCTGCCGGGAAGCCGGTCTTCTTCCCGGTCTTCAACACCCAGCGGATCGCCCTCGGCCTCTCCTCCGCACCGTGGCGGGTCGAGGCCTCCCAGGCCGAGGCGGCGCTCAACGGAGTCCCGCTGAAGGTGCACGAGTTCGCCTCCAGGCGCTTCCTGGCCACCGGCATCCCGCGGGTCGCCTGGGGCCTGTGGTGCGCCCTCGACCCGCTGGCGCCCGGCCAGTACGTGCTCACCGTCAAGGCCGACGCCGGCGGTTTCCTGGTCGACACCACCTACCACCTGGACGCCGTCGACCTCTGACGCCGTCTCACAGGTGCGCGAGCAGCTCGCGCAGCGGGGCCGGCTCCCGCCCGGCGTCCAGTGCCCCGACCAGCAGGTGCCCGTAGCGGATCTTGCGGCCCGACTTCGTCCCCAGGAACCGCCGCAACTGCCCCTCCGGCCGTCCGCCCTGGTGCGCGGGCTGGCGGACGAAGGTCTGCCAGGCCGGGAGGTCGCCCTCGGCCTCGACGATCTCCGCCACCCGTGCCACGCCCAGCGCGCGGATCAGCTCCTCCTCCAGGTCCGCCACGCACACGAAGAAGCCCTCGCCCGGCGCCCCGGCCCGGTGCAACCCGCGCTCGTAGAAGCCCTGTTCGTTCTCGTCGCAGAGTCCGGCCAGCCGCAGTCCCAGCCCCGGCGGCCCGAGCAGGGCGGCAAAGCGGGCGACGTTCATCGCCCCGCGCATGGAGACGACGCACACCCCTTCGGCGGCCAGGTCCCGGCCCCGCCGGGAGGCCAGCGTCTCGACGGCCGCGAGGTCGCTCGGCCCCTCCACCAGTACGGCCGCCCGCACGCCCAGGCGCTCGGCCAGCTCACCCGCCGGTCCGCCGGGGCCGCCGGCCGCCCAGTCGGTGACCGCGTCCCGGAACGCTTCGATGTCCGCCATGGGGCCGATTCTGCCCCCGCCGGGCCCACCGGTCCCGCCATTTTCCGCAGGAGCGCTACCGGCCGTCGCCGCCGCCGAGCGAGACGTGCAGCGCCTCGAACAGTTCGGTGAGCTCCTCGGTGTCCACCGGGTTCAGTTCGAGCTGCAACCGGCAGACCTCGTCGTCCCCGTGGGGCGTCAGCCGCAGGAGGAGCGCGAACCGGCCCCCGGCGGGTTCGGCGCGCAGGGTCAGCGGGTTGTTGCGCCCGGGCGTCACCCGTTCCGTGAACCCTCCACCCGACGACGAGGGCGCACGCAGCCGGTCGAGCACCCGCACCGCGAAGTCCGCGGCCTCCTCGGCGCTCAGGTGCGTGGTGAAGTCGGCCGTCAGACATGCGTGCCAGTCCGCGGCGACGCGCCACCTGCCCTCGTCGAGCCGTGCCAGTTCCACCCACGCGCCCTCGCCGCCGAGCCGCATCCGCGCACTTCCCATCGTCGTCATGACCGGGACCCTAGCCGCCGTCAGTGACGGCTGAGGTAGGTGAGGACGGCGAGGACGCGGCGGTGGCCGCTGTCGGCGGGGGAGAGGCCGAGCTTGGCGAAGATGTTGCCGATGTGCTTGTGGACGGCGTTCTCGGTGATGACGAGCCGGGTCGCGAGCGTGGCGTTGTCCTTCCCCTCGGCCATCAGGCCGAGGACTTCGCGTTCGCGCGGCGTGAGGGCGGCGATCGGGTCGTGGGCGGGGCGGGTGAGGAGCTGGGCGATCACCTCGGGATCCATCACGGTGCCGCCTGCGGCGACCCGGCGCAGCGCGTCGATGAACTCGCTCACCCGGCTCACCCGGTCCTTGAGGAGGTAGCCGACGCCGCCGCGCCCGTCGGAGACCAGTTCGCCGGCGTACTGCTGCTCGACGTACTGGGAGAGGACCAGCACGGGCAGGCCGGGGTGCCGGCGGCGGGCCTCGATGGCGGCGTGGATGCCCTCGTCGCGGAAGGCCGGTGGCAGCCGGACGTCGACGATGGTGACGTCCGGCCGGTGCTCGGCGACGGCGGCGAGGAAGCCGGGGGCGTCCTGGACGATCGCGGCGACCTGGAAGCCCGCGGCGGTCAGCAGGAGTTCCAGCCCGTTGGAGAGGAGGACGTTGTCCTCGGCGATCACGACCCGCACGGCAGGCTCACGGTGATCGTGGTCGGGCCGCCGCCGGGGCTGTGCAGGCGGAGGGTGCCGTCGAGCGCCAGGACGCGGTGCCGGATCCCGGCGATGCCGGTGCCCCGCGTCTCGTCGGCGCCGCCGACCCCGTCGTCGGAGGCCTCGATCGACAGCCGGTCGCCGTCGCGGGCGACGCGGACGGTGGTCCGGGTGGCCCGGCTGTGCTTGGCGGCGTTGGTGAGCGCCTCGGCGACCGTGAAGTACGCGACGGCCTCGACCGCGGCGGGGACGGTGCCGAGGGTGCCGATCTCCAGGGTGGTGTCGATCGCCGAGCGGCTCCCCAGCGAGGTCAGGGCCCCGGTGAGGCCGCGGTCGGCGAGGATCGGCGGGTAGATCGTCCGGATCACCGCGCGCAGCTCCGTCATGGCCTCCTCGGCGCTCTCGTGCGCCTCCTCCAGGAGCCTGGCCAGCATCCGGGGGTCGGTGTCCTGCAGCTCACGCGCCAGGCCCAGGCGCATCGCGATGGCCACCAGCCGGGCCTGGGTGCCGTCGTGCAGATCGCGTTCGATGCGGCGCAGTTCCAGACCGTGCGCGTTGATGGCCCCGGCCCGGGTCTCGGTCAGCGTCTCCACCCGCCGCGCCAGCTGCTCGGCGGCGGTGGGGGAGAGCAGCGCCACACAGCTCCGGGCGTGCAGACGCGCCAGCAGCGGGACGAGCCAGAGGGTCAGCGCCGCGAGTACGACGAACTGTGCCGTCCCCCACGTCAGCGCGGTGCCCCAGCCGGTCAGCGGCACGCCGGCGGCGAAGCCGCCCGCGCGGGTGCCGGCGGGCAGCGCCCACCACAGGGGCACGGTGACGGCCGTCGTCAGCGTGTTGCCCGCGCACGCCACCGCGACGAGCCCGAACGCCGGGCCGCTCACCACGGAGGTGCCCAGCCACCCGAGTGCGTGCCACGTCCCGACCCGGACGGGACCGTCGTCCGGTGCGCGCAGCAGCCGGCCGGCGCGGCGGCGGTGCCAGGACGCCCAGGCCCGCGCCGCCCTCGGGACGAGGAGGAGTACGGGCAGCGCGGCCAGGGCGAGCGCGGCGGCGCCCAGGCTTCCCAGCAGATAGCCCAGCGCGCGCCACGTCGCCGACAGCCGATCGGTCCCCCGGTGCTTCATCCGCCCAAGTCTGAGGCATGATCACCGGGCCCGGCACTACAGCCCACCACCCTGTTTTCCCGCCCGTGGGCGGTAGCGCGGGCGCACCTCGGCCGGACCTACCGTCAACGCCCATGACGACCCGACCGATGATCCGACAGACAACCCGATCGACGACCCGATCGACGACCCGATCGACGATGCGATCCTTCGCACGGAGCCTGGCGCTGGGCGCCGTCGTGACGGCGACCCTCGCCACCACCGTGCCCGGCGCGACGGCCGCCGCCGAGCGCCCGGAGGCACGCCTGCAGCGCGACGCCGACGCGATCACCGCACTCGGCGTGACGGGCGTGCAGGCCCGCCTGACCACCTCCGCCGGCGGCAACGCGACCGTCACCAGCGGCGTCGGCGATCTGGCGGACGGGCGGCCGGTGTCGGCCGACGGCCACTTCCGGATCGCCAGCGTCACCAAGACCTTCGTGGCCACCGTGGTCCTGCAACTCGTCGGCGAGGGCCGGCTCTCGCTGGACGACCGGGTCGAGCGGTGGCTGCCCGGCGTGGTGTCCGGCAACGGCAACGACGGGCGCGCGATCACCGTCCGTCAGCTGCTCCAGCACACCGGCGGCCTCCACGACGACCACCCGGACTACACCTCGGCGGAGGACTTCCAGCGGTACCGGTACGACAGCTGGACGCCCGAGCAGATCGTCGCCCGGGCGATGGGCCACCGCCCGGACTCCGAGCCCGGTGAGCAGTGGCGCTACGGCAACACCGGCTACGTCCTGCTCGGCATGATCATCGAGCGGGTCACCGGGAAGACCTGGGACGTGGAGGTCGGGGAGCGGATCTCCCGGCCGCTCGGCCTCGACCACACCTTCCGGCCGGGGACGTCCCCCACGCTGCCCCAGCCGCATGCCCGCACCTACCAGAGCTTCGGGCCCGGCGAGCCGCTGGTGGACGTCACCGAGCAGGTCGGCTCGGGCACCAACGGGGAGGCGGGGCTGGTCTCCACCACCGCCGACCTCGACCGGTTCTTCGGTGCCCTGCTCGGCGGCCGGCTGCTGCCGCCGGCGCAGCTGGCGCAGATGAAGCGGACCGTCCGGATCGGCCAGGAGTTCCGCGAGCTCATGCCGCGCGCCCGCGACGGCCTGGGGCTGTTCTCCCGCCCGCTGTCCTGCGGCGGGCGGTACTGGGGCCACGAGGGCGGCGACGCCGGCTGGGTCACCGCCACCGGAGCCACCGCCGACGGCCGGCGCACCGTCACGGTCTCGCTGTCGGGCGTGCGCGCCGCCTCCGCGGACGAGGTGCTGGACGTGGAGCGGGCCATGAGCAAGCTGGTCGACGACGCCCTGTGCGCGGCGCCGGGCGCACGCTCGTAGAAGCGTCGGCGGAGTGGGAAGTCGGCGGGTCCGACTTCCCACTCCGCGCTACCGCGCGTCGGCGGTCCGTGCGCTCGCCGCCGCCGCGATCATGCGGTGCATGACGGCCACCGGCAGGCTCGGGTTGACGGCGGCGTCCTCGGCGGTGAACGGGTCCCGGAGCGCGGCGGCCAGCAGCGCCGGGGGCAGGGCCGGGTGCCGGTGGGCGAAGCTGTTGAGGTAGGAGACGTCGTCGGCGGCCAGCGCGGCGACGGTCGCGGGGGAGAGCCGGGGGTCGTGGGCGGCCTCCCGGCGGACCATCGGGTCCGGGTCGCGGGCGAGGCGCTCGGCGTCGGCGGCGGTGGACGCGGGGTCGTCCAGGGCGAGCCGGCGCATGTGCGGGCGGGGGTCGTCGAGGAAGCGGAGCAGGCCGTCACGGGGGAAGTGGGGATGGTTGAGCGGGCGGCCGGGGAAGGAGAAGCTACCGGTCCAGCCCTCCTCCCAGAGGCCGAGCAGCAGCTCGGCGGGGGCGTCGTCGCAGGACTCGGTGAGGAAGAGGCGGACGGCGAAGTCCTCGTCCTGGGCGAGCAGTTCGACGACGTCCGGGGGCAGCCGGCCGGCGCGGGCGACGCTGCGGCGGACCCAGGCCTTCGGCGAGGCGGCCAACTGCCGCATGGCGGCCGGGTCGTGGTGGAGGGCGGCGACCCAGGGCAGGGCGTAGGTCCGGTCGCTCGGGTCGATGTCGGGGACGGCGTCGGCCAGTTCGGCGATTCCCTCCGGCGTCGCGGGCGGCTCGGAATCCGGGCTGCGGCCGGGTTCGGGGGCGGGTTCGCCTTCACGGGCCGCGTCGGCCGCCTTCCGCAGCTGCTCGTGGTCGGCCCGCCCGGCGGTGGCGGCGAGCAGACGGTCCCACCGGGCGGGCGAGAGGTTGCTGCGGCGGAGGAGGCCGGTGTGTCCGGCGTCGAGGAGGGCGAGGTGGACGTCCGTCGGGGCGGCCTCGTTGAAGACCAGGCAGTCCAGCCATATCTCGACGAGCTCCGCGCCCGGTCCGGGCGGCGCGAACAGCGGGGCCCACACGGCGTCGTCGTCCGGGTGATCGTCGGTCTCCACCGGGGCAGGGTAGCGGAGGCGCGGGAACGGGCTACCCGGCGTCGGCCGTGACGCGGTCGAGTTCGGCGGCGGGGTACGGCGTGCGCTTGCTCTCGGTGAGCAGCCGGCGCTGGAAGCCGCCCAGGACGACGGCGGTCCGGGCGTGCCGGTCGACGATGGCCGCGACCTCCGTCGGGACGCCGTCGGGCCGCCGGCCGGCGAGCCACTGCTCCAGGAAGGCGGTCGGCTCGGTGTCGCCCCGGTAGGGGGTGAGGAGGTGGTGGCGGAGCAGGTGGGTCACGGTGTGGTCGCGGTCGTAGGCGCGGTGGTGGGCGAAGAACTGCCGTTCTTCCGGGGCGAGTTCGAAGTCCGTGCTGAGTGCGAGCCCGAAGTCCGCGAAGTAGACGCGGCGGCCGTCGGTGAGGAGGTTCTCGAAGTGGGCGTCGAAGTGCACGAGCCCGCGCGAGCGCATGAAGGCCGCGCCCCGCGCCACGGCGTCGGCCGCCCACCCGTACCGGCCCGCGTCCCGCTGCTCGTGCAGCCAGGCGGTGAGCGTCTGCGGCACGTGCTCCAGGAAGAGCACCAGGCTGTGGCCGGCCCGTCCGATCGCCTCCAGCCGTTCGCGCACGGCCGGGGAACCGTCCCAGTGGGCGACGGCGCCGTCGACGCCGCCGAGGTAGTCCATGAAGCCCTCGGGCGGTGTGTCGGGCAGCACGCGCCAGTGGTACATCAGCGGGAAGCCGTCGTACTCGCCGCCCAGGACCCAGTGGGTGGCCATGGTGTGCGCGGCCAGCTCCCGCCAGGCGCCGAACCCGGCCGAGCCGATCCCGTACTGGTAGAAGGTGGGCAGGCCGAAGTGGTTCGCCGTGGAGCGGACGTTCTCCGGGCGGAGTTCGAGGTCCGTCAGCGGCACCTTCTTGACGAACACCCGCGTCCCGTCGACCTCCAGAGCCGCCGAGGTGCCGCCGACGCCGGTCCCGAGGGGCCGGGCGTCGGCCACGACCTCACCGAGCCGCCGGTCGCCGAGCAGCGACAGGCGGGTCGCGATGGAACCGTAGGCGGCGAGCCGGGCCGGCTCCGGGGCTTCGACGTGACGCAACTGCCGCTCCTCGCTCGGTGATCACGCCAACATAGGTGACGCTGCCGGCCCGGGGCGACCGTCTTCCGGGTGGGCGGCGTACTCGTAGGTGTTCTGCGATGCCTCGTTCCCGTTGCCAACTGGTCGACTGGCACAGCGTGTCGCTGCGAACCGGGTCGACGGAGGTACCTGATGGCGCCTACTCTCCTGTTGGGAAACGAAGTTGCCGCGTAGGCCGCCCCGGCCGGCGGAGCTGGCCCGAGTCCTGGAGAGGGAGCGGCGATGATGAAGCGGACTCGCCTGGTGCTGGCGGCCACGGCCGGGGTTCTGGTCGTAGCGGGCACGGCCACCGCAGTGGCCGTGGCCGGCGATTCTGCGGGCGTGGTCGTACAGGAGGATCTTCCGCTCTCGCCCGAGATGCAGCGATACGTGAAGGATCCGGCCGCATTCGAGGAACTCCTGCGCACGAGTCCCCCCACGCCGCTGATGGAACGAGTGCACCCGTCTGGGAAGTAGAGGCGGACGTGGGTCCGCGACGTCTGTCACGGACCCACGGTCCTGCGGGTTGATCAGTTGGCGTTGAGCCAGTTGATCACGCCGGCGGCGTTTCCTCCGTGGTTGGACGAGTAGAGGTAGTTCTCGACCCACTGGTTATGGTCGTCGGCGATGCGGTGGCTGTTCGTTCCCACGATCTGGCTGTTGACACCGAAGTTGATGATCATGGGGCCGCCGCTGGCTCCGCCACCCATGTCGCAGGCAAGCTTGAGGCGGTTGTCGAGCGGATTCCAGTTGCCGGCGTCTACGGCGTTGCCGTGGCAGTACATCGGCTTGGTTCCGTTGTAGAGCTCTGCGCTCGTGCGGTTGTACCCGTCGACGGGGTAGCCGAGCGAAGTGACGTCGTCGATATCGGAGTCACTGTTGAATCGGTAGCCGTAGGCTCCGGTCCAATCTTGAAGATTTCCGTACCCAGCCTCCGGCGCGGCGACGATCCCGCCGCCGACATCGCCCCAGTGGAAGTCACTGTCGTTCGCCCAGGCGGATGAGACGATGCCTTTCTGAAGGGGCCAGTATCCCCACGGAGCGGTTTCATCGTATCCGGGGGCAAAAACGAAGTTCGAGTAGAATCCCCCATTCTTTCCTCCGTGGATGCAGTGGCCTGCAGTCCAGATCGAGTTCTTGTTGTTTGACACGATGGCGGAGGCGGTGCATGAACTGTACCCGCCGTCGCCCGTCGAGAAGAAGAGCCTGCCCGCGATGTTGACCTGCCATCCGAGCGGCGACGCCAGGTCCGAGCGCGAGAGGTCGGCGATTGCGCTGTTGGTGGTGAGCGGCGAGGCCGTGACTGCGGCCCTGCCCGTAGGGGCTGCGGCGTTCGCCGCCACGGGGCCATGCTCCCGCACTTTCCTCTGATTCTTCTGTGCCTTCTCGTGAGCCCTCTTGGCGGACTCGAACGTGACGACCGGAGCGGGCAGCTCGTTCTCTGCTGCGCGCTGCAGACGCTCGGGTGTCCAGAATTCACGCAAGGATTCGGCCGACTGGCGGAACTCGATTGTCGTGACACCGTCGGCGGAGAGTTGGGTGGACTCGGGGGCGGCCTGCGCCATTCCAGCCCCAGCTGTCGAGGTAGCGAGAACTGCGGCCACTGCCAGCATGCGGCGAACTATCAAGTCCAGTTGCCCTTCTGGTTGATTCGTCGTGCGTGCACGGCTTGCTGGATAACCGTAACGATCGGATGGTGATCGAAATTTGAATACGGTAGCACTGGCTGAAATCTGTGCAGGACCGTCCGGAAGCCGTCGGTATCGATGGCGGGAATGTCACCTTCTCGGGATGATTGGCGGGATGTGACGACGTCGGTTGCCGGCTGAAGCTGTCATCGACGGGCAGCCCGAGCGCCACACAAGACCCGTGAGTCCCACAAGTCGCCGCCACCACGCCTCGTCCCTGCTCTGGACCTGATCTTCGAAGACGATCTCTAGCCCGGCGGCCGGAGGCGGGCGAAGCGGCGGACGACCGGGGCGAGGTAGTCGGCGTGCGGGCCGGGGAGGCCCGGCAGGTCGGCGGGGGAGCGGACGAAGGCCAGCTCGACCAGCTCCCGTTCGGGCGGCGCGAGGGCGCCGAACCGCTCGCGCAGTGCCGCTTCGGGTTGCGGCGGGGCGAGGAAGAGCACGCCGACGCTGCCGTACCGGCCCCGGGTGACCGCCCACATTGCCAACTCGCCCGGCCCGGCGGTCACTCCGGTCTCCTCGGTCAGTTCCCGGGCGGCGTTGCGGCGCAGCGCGGCGAGGTCCAGGCGCTCGCCGTCGGGCGGGGGTTCGACGGCGCCGCCGGGCGGTTGCCAGCGTCCGGGGGCGGCGGTGGTCGGGGACATCCGGCCGACGAGCAGACGGCCGTCGTCGGTGGGCTGCAGGACGCTCACGGAGAGGGAGGCGGTGGGGGCGGCGGACGCGGTGACATGGCGGAGCGCGTAGTGCCGGTACGTCACGCGCGTCCAGAAGACGTGGAGTTCGCCCGGCCGGGGCCACGAGGTGCCCGCGCACGCCACCACCGGGCCGTCGAAGAGTGTGGGATTGGCCAGGACCATCTCCGCCCAGACGCGGTCCCGGGCCCGCCGCTCCTCGGCGGTCAGGCGGGCGGCGGGCACTTCGACGAGCCGGATGCGGCGGGCGCCGAGCACCTCGGCGGGCGGCGGGAGGAACGGCGAGGGTGTCTCGGGCATCCGCCCATGGAAGCAGGAACGGGCCGCGCGGTCAGCTCGGCGCGACGGGTGCGTTCGGGAAGCCGTAGGCGCGGTCGGCGGCGGTCACCACCCAGAGCGGGAACTGCTCCGGCCGGATCGGCGGCGAGGCGGGGAAGTCGGGGCGCAGCGCGGCGTCGGGGAAGAAGACGACCCGGCAGCGGTGGCAGAACCGGGCGGCCTGCCAGACGTGCTGGTTGCGCTGCCAGACGGCGTGCAGCGGGCCGTAGTTCTCGACGAAGCCGCGTTCGTGGCGGCGGCGCGAGACGACGTGGGTGATCAGGCCGACGGCGAGCAGGAGCCCGGGGACGGTGAGCGCGCCGACGAAGTAGGCGATCAGCGCGACCGTTTCGGCGCCTTCGTGGTCCTCCCTGAAGGCCTTGGCGAGGCCCAGGAGACCGAACACGGCGAACACGCCCGCGAGGGCGTAGAAGGTGGTCGCCACGACGCTCCGGTGCCGGCCCGGCTGCGGTGGGGGCGGCGGGGCGAGCAGGGCCCGGGTCGGCTCGTCGAGCGGTGGCTCGGCGGTGGGTTCGAGGGCGTGCGGGACGGCGACGGACTGGTCCGAGGCGGAGCACTGCGGGCAGGTGGCGCTCACGAGCGGTCGGCTCCTGGGGCAGCGGCGGGAGTTGGTGCGCGAAGTACAGCACAGAAGACCGACACGCGGGTGGACCGGTCGGCGGGGCGGAAACCCGGGGGACAGGGTGCGTCCGGATGGGATACGAATTGTCCGGTGAAGTGGAGCACCACGGTCCACCAGGTCCGGCACGGCGGCGAGGAGTACCGGGTGGTGAAGGCCGGCCCGAGGTCGGGTCGGGCCGTGCTGTACGACAACGGCTGGTCGCTGGACATGTACGTGGACCGGCAGGCGGCGGAGAGCCTGGCGGTGGCGTGGGGGCTGGCCGCACGGTCGCGGCGGTCGCTGGTGTACGTGCCGCTGAAGGCGGGGCGCGAGGGGCCGGCGGGGATCGGCGAGTGGCAGCGGTCGTCGGTGGTGCTGGACCTGGTGCTGGTGCAGCCCGCGTTGGGGTTCCCGCCCTCGCGCTGGAAGGCGGTGCGGGGCCGGCTGGGCGCCGGGAGGCCGCACACGATGGAGATCCCCGCAACCGACTTCCCGAGGGGCGGCGAGGACGACGACCGGCCCGCGCGCCGTGGCAATCGGCGCGACGAGCTGCGCTTCGGCCACGCCGCCGGGACGCTGTTCCTCACCGGCACCGCCACGGCGTTCCGCTCGACCGGCGCACTGGTGCACGCACTGGTGACCGACGGCCCGGCCCGCGCCCTGGACTACCCCGGGACCCACGAGTGCGTGACCCTGGAGCACGACGGCGCCCGGCACGGACGCCCCCTGCGCCACGGCCCGGGCATGATGCACATCGAGTACGCCCACGGCTGGAAGGTGGCGTGAGAGCCCGGCGGCGGTCGCGCGCCTGCGGCATCGGCCGGGTTCCGGCCGGTCAGGTTCCTGACGCCGCCAGGAACCTCAGCACCGCGAGGACGCGGCGGTGGTCCGCGTCGGCGGTGGGGAGGTCGAGTTTGGCGAAGATGTTGTTGATGTGCTTGGCCACCGCGCTCTCGCTGACCACCAGTGCCTGCGCGATGCCGGCGTTGGAGCGGCCCTCGGCCATGACGCCGAGGACGTCGCGTTCGCGCGGGGTGAGCCGCTTCAGCGGGTCCAGGTCGCGGCGCAGCAGGAGTTGTGAGACGACCTGCGGATCCAGTGCCGTGCCGCCTTCCGCCACCCGCCGCACCGCCGCCACGAACTCCGCTACATCGGCGACGCGCTGCTTGAGCAGGTAGCCGACGCCGCCGGTGTTGGTGGAGAGCAGTTCGGCCGCGTACCGCTCCTCCACGTACTGCGACAGCAGCACCACCGCCGTCCCCGGCCAGCGCCGACGGATCTCCACCGCGGCGCGCACCCCCTCGTCGGTGAAGCCCGGCGGCATCCGGACGTCGACCAGCGCGAGTTCGGGCCGGTGCTCCGCCACCGCCGCCAACAGTGCCTCGCCGTCCCCGGCTTCGGTGGCGACCTGGAACCCGCCCATCTCCAGCACCTTGACCAGGCCGACCCGCAACAGCACCGAGTCCTCGGCGATCACCGCTCGCACGGCAACTCCGCCGTCACCGTGGTCGGTCCGCCGATGGGACTGCTGACCTGCAGGGTGCCGTCGAGGGAGCCGACCCGCTTGGCCAGCCCGCTCAGTCCCGTGCCGGCGCGGGCGTCGGCCCCGCCCAGCCCGTCGTCGGTGATGTTCACCCGCAGCACCTTACCGACCTGCCGGACGGTCACTTCGGCACGCGTCGCGCGGGCGTGCTTGGTCACGTTGCTCAACGCCTCCGAGACCACGAAGTACGCCACCGACTCCACGGCGGGCGCCGCCCGCTCCGCCAGGTCGACCCGCAGGCGCACCGGCAGGGGCGCCCGGGCAGCCAGTCCGGACAGCGCCGCGTCCAGGCCCCGGTCTTCGAGCACGGCCGGATGCAGGCCCCGGACCAGGTCGTTGAGTTCCTCGATCGCCTGCTTGGCCTCCAGGTGTGCCCCGGCGAGCGCTTCGCGGGCTCCGGCCGGCAGGTCGGGCTGGGTGGCCATCGCCAGGCCCAGGTTGACCGCGAGCGAGACCAACCGCTGCTGGGTGCCGTCGTGCAGATCGCGCTCGATGCGGCGGCGCTCGGCGTCGACGGCTTCGATCAGGCCGGTGCGGCTCTGGTCCAACGCGTCCACCCGCTCGCGGAGTTGCTGGGCCGGGCTGGGCCCGAGCAGAGCCATCGCCGCACGCGTCTCGCCGCGGGCCGCCGCCCCCGCCGCCCACGGTACGGCGCAGAGCAGGACGAGTCCGCCCAGCGTGTAGCACGGAAGTTGCGTCGTGGCGCCGAACCACTTCTCGCGCACCTCCACCGGCAGCTCCCACGCCCAGGCGGAGCAGCCGGCGCCCGCCAGGCCCACGGGCAGCGCCATGAGCACCAGCAGTTCCGACACCGCCAGGACCGGGCCCAGCAGGAGGTGGTAGCCGAGCTGCCCCCAGGTGCGCGGCGCGCGGAGCCAACGGGCGGCCGCCGCCCCCGGCCACCGCCGCTCCGGCGCGGGCGTCGGCCGGGGGAGGAACACGCCGAGCAGCGCCCGGTGCCGGGCCCGCTGGACAGCCGTCAGCACCGGCACGCCGAGCAGGATCACGGCGACCGAGGCGGGCAGCCCGAGCGGCCAGTTCCCGGCCTCGACGGAGGTCGCCACGCCCCAGCTCCACACCGGCACCAGCGCCAGGTGCGGCAGGACGCCGGCAGCCAGGAAACCGGCGTCCCGCCGCGCCCGAAGGACCGAGCGCCGCAGCCCGGGAGGAATCATCACGGCTCGAACCTAGATCACCACGACCGGTGCGTGCCATGCGCCCAGGACCCGGTCCGATGGTGAAACCAGTACCACCAAGGGGCTGACTCACCGTCACGTCAGGTCCTGGTGCCGCAGCAGGCAACGTTCGCCCTGTCGGAGGTCCTGCCGGTGGAGGGCTTCGGCCGTTGCCGACATAATCGACCGATGAGCTCGATCGAACGGCCTTTGCCGCCCCTGAACGCCGACGAGCGCACCACGCTCGAAAGCTGGCTTGACTTTCACCGCGTCACCCTCGCCAGGAAGTGCGAGGGCCTGGACGATGGGCAGGCCGCCGTCGCGTCCGTGCAACCGTCCGGCTTCACCTTGACCGGCCTCGTCCAGCACATGGCGGAGGTGGAGCGGAACTGGTTCCGCCGAGTGTTCGCCGGAGAGCAGGCCCCGCCCATCTACGACCCGCAGGCCGACCCGTCTGCCCCCGACGGCGGCTTCGAACTGGCCGAGGGCGCCACACTGCACGACGCTCTGGCCACCTGGCACGCGGAGATCGCCCGCAGCCGCGAGCTCTGCGCCGTCCGTGCCCTGACCGACACAGGCCGCTTCATGGAGCAGGACGTCAGCCTCCGCTGGATCTACGTCCACATGATCGAGGAGTACGCCCGCCACAACGGCCACGCCGACCTGCTCCGGGAGCGCATCGACGGCACCACTGGTGTATGACACCGGATCAGTTGGGGTCCGGCCTATCGTGAGGTGACGCGCCGCCGGACTCCGGTCCGGGCGGCGCGTCGTGTCAGAGTGCTCGGTGGCTGAACATGTGCAGATCCGGCCAATGGCTTCGGGTCAGGTCCGCTTGCGGCTCGCGATCTCGTCGGAGAGCTGCCGCACGTGGGCGGGGTCCGCGTCCCGGGCAAGGGCGACGTAGTGGTCCATGACGGCCGGCCGGTAGCGCACGGGCAACGTCTGTCCTGGGGCGAGTCGGGTGAGCTCGGTGATCGTGAGGTCTTCGTCTGCGATACCGCGGAACGAGACGCCGCCGGCGGTCTCCACGTCGAACATCAGGACCACGCGTGGACTGCCGTCGCTGCTGACCTCCCGCCAGTCGACGAGAACGCCGAGCGCAAGCGCCCCCGTACGCAGTTCCGCATTGCGCTTCCGTGCATCACTGCTCAGGAAGGGGTTCGGGGCGATGCCCGGGAAGTCGGGCCCGACGCCGAGCGATTCCCGACTCAGGTCGGGCCTGAGCTGCGCCATCAGATCGTTGAGCTTCTTCTGCGAGCCGAACATCCTGTCCCCTCCCTCACGGCGGTGCCGGAATCTCGGCCTGGCGCTTCGCCTTGCGATTGTACGTCGCGGCCGTTCCCGACCTCCGGCGCATCTCCACGGCAGTCGCGAGGAGTTCCGTGGCCCCCGACCGGAGAGCCCGGTCGGGGGCCGCGGAGGGCTGGCGATGGCGCTGCCGTTCAGCGGAACGGCAGCGCCTCAGTGCTGCCGCCTGCCAGGACTCCTCGCGGTTCTCAGGACCGGGTCGAGCCGCACGGGGTGCAGCCAACGAGGGCCCTGACCGGCGTGGCGGCCAGGGCCCTTGGGCGGTGGTGATCAGATGGTGCCGAACTCGCCGGCCTGGACGGCGGTGACGAAGGATCGCCAGGCGTCGGAGGGGAAGACGAGGGCAGGACCCTGGGGGTCCTTGGAGTCGCGGACGGGCATGACACCGGTGTAGCCGTCGGCAACCTCGATGCACCCGCCGCCACCGTTGCTGTGTGTGCTCTTGCGCCACTTGGCGCCCGACAGATCAACGAGCATGGTGTTCAAGTTCCTTCCGTACCTGATGAATCATGGCCAGGCTGTCCGCCCGGGAGAGTGCGTCCACCTGTAGCCGATCGTACTTTCTCGCCCAGCCCGAGACAGTTTCCGCATCCTGCTCCAGGTAGCCTCGCTGAAGCGTCTCGGTGTACCCGACCATCGTCCGGTTGGGCAGAGTGAGCAGGGTGACCGCATGGGAGAGGGGGCGTTCCTCACCCATGCGGTAGGGCGCGACCTGAAGGACGACGTTCGGCCGGGCGGACAGGTCCGCCAAGTGGGTCAGCTGCTGTGCCATGACATCGGTACCTCCGATCGGCCGTCGCAGTACACCTTCATCAAGTGCGGCATGGATCGTCAGAGTCCGGTCCAGCAGCTTCTGTCGTACAGCGAGAACACGGAGTCGCTCGTCCGCCTGGGCGCGAGTGGCCTCCCCTCGGTGCACGATGGCGGCTTCGTAGGCAGCCGAGTAGTCATGATGCTGCAGGACGCCCGGCACCATGCCCGTCTCGAAGAGCCGTATGCCGATCGCCTCTCGTTCCTTGGTGGCGTACTCGGGGAAACCCGGGATCAGTGCCCCGTTCTTCCAGCTCCACCACAGCAGTTCCAGCGCGCCACCGGCTTCCAGCACCTCGTCGGCCCGCTGTACGAACTTTAAGCTCGGAGCCTGCTTCGCCGTCTCCACGTTCGAGATGTAGACACTGGAATATCGAACCTGCGTGCCGAGTTCGACCTGAGTCATGCCGCGCGCCTCCCTCAACCTGCGAAGTTGAACGGCGAAAGCCGCAAGAGGAGATGACGTGGGGTCAAGTGCGATGCGCTTCAAGGTCGCTCCACTTAAAGCAATGCGAACTAGAGAGTTGAAGACCTTTCGATCGTAGCCTCTCCAGCCCCACCATGGATACGGGTCGTAGTGATCCCTATGCACAGCGCAACCAGGAGCCCCCATGCCCAGTCGCCCCCGCATGCCCATTTACACCCCCACCGTCGGCGAGGTCGTCCAGGACCTCGGGCACCGGGACTTCTCCGGCAAGCCCATCGAGGCCGTGTACATGGACACCCTCGCCGGGCTCGTCTACCTCCGCCCCGAAGCCGGGGGCTGCGAGTGGACCACCAAGCCCGAACACGTCCAGGCCCTCGCCGAGCCCCGCTTCATCAGCGTCCAGCACCCCAGCCGGCCCCGCGTCGCCGACGTGGCGTGAAGCTGCTCGCCACCGTCCTCGGCGTCGCCACCCTCTCCACCCTCACCGCCGCGGCCGTCTGCTGGCCCATCCGCAACGGGCCGCTCGCACCGCAGTTGCTGATATTCGGGCTGATCCTCACCGCCGGCATCTGCGCCGGACTGCCCGCCTGCTTCACCTGGCTCTCGCCCAACAGGAGCACCCCATGCTGCACCACCTCCCCGCCATCCTCACCAACCCGCCCCGCCGACGCCTCGGCCACCAGGCCCTCATCCTCAACCGCGACGGCGCCGTCCTCCTGATCGGAACCGCCTACAAGTCCGGCCTCATGCTCCCCGGCGGCAGCGCCGAGGCCAACGAACTCCCCCACCTCGCCGCCCGCCGCCACACCGAAACCGAAACCGGCCTCGTCCTCCCCCTGCGCCACATCCTCGCCACCGACTACGTCGACGCCCAACTCCTCCCCGAGGGCATCAACTTCGTCTACTGGGGCGGACGCCTCACC
This sequence comes from Kitasatospora sp. NPDC058032, assembly GCF_042885845.1. Lineage (NCBI taxonomy): Bacteria > Bacillati > Actinomycetota > Actinomycetes > Kitasatosporales > Streptomycetaceae > Kitasatospora > Kitasatospora sp. NPDC058032. Next base: position 50,458 of record NZ_JBHVRK010000020.1, read on the forward strand.
GGTGCCCAGGAAACGATCGTCGCCCGCCACCGGCCCCCCGCCACCATCACCGCCGTCCACTGGCTCCACCCCCACCAACTCCCCGACGCCATGGCCCCCGACCAGCACCGCCGCACCACCCAAGCCCTCACCGCCCTCACCAACGGCACCCACCTCCCCTTCCTCCTCCGCGGCACCCCCGCCGAATAGCCGACCCACCGAAACCCCGGGCCCCTCGCGCCCACCCGCGCGAGCGGCCCGGGGTCACCATCCGCGCGATGTCCGAGCAGTGGGTTCACCTGATCTGCGGGGCAGTTGCGAGTACGGGCGGCGGCCTGTACTGCGCGGTGCAGGCCGCCACTGGTCCGCGGGCAAGGGACGCCGGCGGTCCTCGTCGGTCGCCGAGCGGTTGCTGGAGTCGGGCACGGCGCGGAGGGTGGAGCCCGTAGGCTGGTCCACCCTCCCCATGACCGATCCAACGCCCCGATCACCACACGGGACACGCTGTTAGGACACCGCCCTGATCAGCGGGTTTCGGAGTTGTCTCAGCCCGTGTCCAGGCGCCCGTGTCTCAGTTCCGTGGCATCTCGTCAGTGGCGCCTGATGGCGGCGACGATGAGGTCGGCGAGGGCGTCCGCGTAGTGGTGGGCATCGGCCTCGGGATGCTCATGGAGGTAGGTGACCATCGTGTCGATGGCGCCCTGGTAGGTGATCGACATGACCCGGGTGTCGAAGTCGCGGAGGCTGCCCTCCTCCTGGCCGCGACGGAACAGGGCTTCCTGGCCTTGGTAGGTCTCTTCGTAGTCGGTGAGGCCGAGACGTAGGGTCCCGTCGGCCTCGCGCAGGTTGGCGCTGATCTGTCGCATCGCGGTCAGCTCGGCTTGGTGCGTCGCGCTCAGGCGGGCCACACGGCGAATCGCCGCGCGGATGACCTCGGGAACCGGGTCGGTCAGGACGAGAGAGTCGGCAATGGTCTGCCTGAGGGTCGCCAGAGTCGTCCTGGCGACTGTTTCCATGAGGCGATCCTTGTCTGTGAAGTAGTGCGAGAGCAGGCCTTTGGACACATCCGCCTGCTCGGCGATCCGGGCCAGGGAGGCACCCTCGTAGCCGAGTTTGGCAACCACCGCGACAGTGGCCTTGATGATCTGTGTCCGACGTACCTCCTCGCTGAGGCGCTGACGATTGCTCGGACGTGGGCGAGGCTCTTGGCGGGGCGTGTTCACACCATCATTCCTAGCGGGCGGGTTTGTGAGAGACACCGGTCAGCGGCTTGCCGAACGACGGACCAGGATGAGCAGTACCGACATCCACAGGGCTATCGCCACCATCTCGACCCGCATCCACCCCGGGAAGACACCCGGCAGGGCGGCTTCCACCAGGTTCACGACGAGCATCGCCGTGGTAACGATGCCGAGTGCCCGGACTGCCCTCGTGCTGCCCGACCGGGCGGACCGGAGTCGCATCAGAAGGAGGATTGCGAAGAACGTGACGAGCAGGGCGTGCCCCCACGCTTCATCGGTCGCCTGTTCCGGGGCCGTGGACGCCATGACCGCCAGTGCCACGACCGTTCCGACCATGGCGGCGGCGTAGACCCCGACCAGCACGCTGACGGCACCGAGCTGATGAGGTGCGTGAGTCCCATCACTATTGACCATGCGGCCAATATTATTGACCGAACGGTCAATGTCAATCTGGACTGGTTGTGATGTGCGATCGGCGAGCGGGTCGTGAACAAGCGCAACAGTCGGATCACCATCTCCTGGCCCACGGCGTGATCGCGGGCGAGGTGTCCTGCACCATCCGATCCGCGCGAGGGGCCGGGGTTGCCATCCGGGCGATCGCTGAGCCGTGGTTCGGGTAGTTGTGCGCGGGGGCGGCGGCCTGCACCACGGGGTGCAGGCCGCCGCCTTTCGCTTCTGACTCCGCGGGGTCAGTTGGTCTGGTAGCGCGCGACGGTGAAGTCGAAGCCCGGGGTCAGGTCGGGCTTGGTCACGGTGGCGGTGCTGGCGGTGACCAGGCGGTTGCTGGAGTCGAGGGCGGTGCCGCGAGCGGAGGCGCCGCCGGTGCCGAACGAGGTGGTGACGATGCCCGACGCCCCCCAGGAGGTGTCGAGGAGGCCGTTGGAGGTGTACCGGACCACAGCGCCCCGGGGGTGGCGCTGACGCCTCCGAGGCCCCGCGCGACCAGCGGATTCGCCGCCGTCGGACCGCGCCGCCCGGAGTTCCCCGCACCGGCGCGTTGCTCCTGCCCGCGCGCCCCTAGGTGTACGCCCCTATGCCGTTGCGCGCGCCGGGAGCAGGAAGTCGCCCCCGTCGAACTCCAGTGCCGGGACAGGGTGCGGCCCCTCGCGCGGATGGGCGCGAGGGGCCGGGAGGTTGTTCGGGCCGGTGCCGCTCAGCGGCAGAACTCGGCCTCGCCAAGGCTGCGTTCGTTCTCGACCCAGTCGGCGTTGGTGTTGAACACCGCCGCATGGCGCCCGTCGCGCGTCGTGAGCGCGACGGTCGAGGAGCCGTGGATGCCGCCCGTGTGGCCCCAGACGGTCACCCCGCAGGAGAGCTTGACGCTGCCGATGCCCAGTCCGGGACCGCCGGCGGCCGGGACCATCTCGTCCAGCTCGGCCTGCGGCAGCAACTGTCCGCGCATCAGGGCGGAGTAGAAGCGCGTCAGGTCGGCGGTCGTGGAGATCATCTCCCCGGCCGATCCGCCCCACGACGGGTTGAGCTCGGTGGCCTCCAGCGGCGTCGGCGAGCCGCCGAACAGCTTGGAGTAGCCGAGCGCGTGCGGCTTCGGAAGCCCGACGGCGGTGCCGGGCAGGGTCGTCGCGGAGAGGCCCAGCGGCCGGATGATCCGCTTCTCGATCTCCTCGGCGTACGGGCGGCCGGTCACTTTGCCGATGATCATCCCGGCCAGGACGAAGTTGGTGTTGGAGTACGAGCGGGACGTTCCCGGTGCGAACAGCGGGGGGTGGGAGACCGCCGTGCGGACCAGGTCCTCGGGCCGGTAGGTGTCGAAGCGGTGGACCAGGAAGTCCGGACCGGCCAGCCGCTGGATCATCGTCGGATCCTCGTCGTAGGAGAACAGCCCGCTGGTGTGCGCCAGGAGCTGCCGGACCGTGATCCTCGACCCGTCGTTCCCGTTGCCCCGCACCACGCCCGGCAGCCACTTCTCCACCGTGTCGTCCAGGGAGAGCCGCCCTTCGGCCCGGAGTTGGAGCACCACGGTGGCGGTGAACGTCTTCGTCACGCTGCCGATCCTGAACCGCTCCCGGGGCGACCGGGGCTGCCCGGTCGCGGTGTCGGCCACTCCGACGGCCGCCGACCAGCTGCGGTCGCCCTCCCGGACACCGGCTATCGTGCCGGGCAGGCCCTCGGTCCGTATGAGCTCCGCCATCGCCGCCCGCGTCGCGGCGTGTGGGCCGTCACCGTGTCCTCCGTCGGCGCCGGCCGCACTGGCCGCCGTCACCGTTCCCGCTGTCATCGCGGCGGCCACCGCCACCGCGCCGAAGCCGCGCCGAAGCGCCCCCTGCCGAGCCATACCGACCTCCATAGGTCCGAATCGCCCGTCCCCCGTGATGGGATCAACGCCCGTTCGCCCCACGGTGGTTCCCGACTGGCGTCGCATCACGCCACGTCGCCGGCCGCCGTCCAGCGGGTCAGCTTCGCCGGGTTGCGGACCGCCCAGATGCGGGTGATCCGGCCGTCGACGACATCGAGGGCGGCCACCGTCGCGGTGACGCCGTCGCGCTGGGCGACCAGGCCGGGCAGGCCGTTGACGGTGCGCTCCAGGAGGGTCAGCCCCGGCACCATCCCGGCCATCAGGACCAGGTACTGCGCGATGCGCGGGCCGCCCTCGACCGGCCGGACCACGGCGCTGACCAGGCCGCCGCCGTCGGCGACCAGGGTGGCGGCGGGGTCCAGGAGGCCGACCAGCGCCTCGATGTCCTGGGACTCCCAGGCCTTGCGGAACTTCCGCACCACCTCCGCCTGCCGGTCCTGCCCGGAGGCCGGAGCCTGTGCGGCAGTCGGGGCCTGCCCGGCGGACGGGGCCTGCCCGGGAGACGGGGCCCGTGCGGCGCGGACCCGTCGGCGGGCCGAGGAGGCCAGCTGGCGGCAGGCCGCGGCCGTCCGGTCGAGGATCACGGCGATCTCGGGGAACGGGTACCGGAAGACGTCGTGCAGGACGAACACCACGCGCTCGGCCGGCGTCATCGACTCCAGGACGACGAGGAAGGCCATGCCCACCGACTCGTCCAGGGTGATCCGGTCGGCCGGGTCGGCGGACGCGCCCCCGGCGGCGCCGGGCCACTCGGCGCGGTCGGGCAGCGGCTCGGGCAGCCACTCGCCGACGTACCGCTCGCGCCGGACCCGCGCCGAGCCGAGCACGTCCAGGCAGATCCGGCTGACCACGGTCGTCAGCCAGGCGCCGGGCACCTCGACCGCCTGCCGCCGCTCCGGCGCCATCGCGTACCAGCGGGCGTAGGCCTCCTGCACGGCGTCCTCGGCCTCGGCCGGTGAGCCGAGCAGCCGGTAGGCGAGGTTGATCAGGTGGCGCCGTTCACCGAGGACCGTGTCCGTGGGCCGTCCGTCCCCGGTGTCCATGCCGGTCCCCCTGCTCGTGCCCGCCCGCCTCACACTTCGCGGGCCCGTTTCGTCGAATCACCGGGACACTATCGATCCACCGCCGCGAGGCAGGAAGAGGGACCGCACCATGGCCATCCCGAGCAACGCCGTCGAGCGCCGCAGCTTCACCTTCCCGCAGGTCGCGCTCGCCCTGCAGACCCTGGCGATCCTCTTCCAGGCGACCACCGCCGGGCTGCTGCTCTCCACCTCCTACGGCGAGACGCTGCACAGCGTCGGGGCGCGGGTGATGTACGGCGCCTCGATGCTCTACCTGCTGGCCGCGGTCCTGGCGTGGCGGCCCGGCGGCGGTCCGGCCCGGCCGGTCCTGTACGCCACCGGGTTCCTCGTGCTCGCCTCGGCCCAGGTGGTGCTCGGCGTCGCCCACGAGCCTGGGCCGCACGTGCCGCTGGGCGTGCTGATGTTCGGCCTGAGCCTGCTCGACCTGGGCCGGAGCCTGTCCGCCGGCACGCGCCACGGCCGGTGACGGTGACCGGTGGCCGGGCCGGGAGCGCTCCCGGCCCGGCCACCGGTCGGGGCTTCTCAGAAGGTCAGCGCGGTGGGCTGGGCGTCGGGGCGCATCGCGGCGTCGGTGCCGCCGTCCACGAACAGGGTGGCCCCGGTGGTGAAGCGGGCCTCGGGCCGCAGGAACTGGTGCACCCAGAAGGCGATGTCCTCGGGCCGGCCGAAGAGGCCCAGCGGCATGGGGGTGGGGAAGTCGTCGGCGTCCGGCTCCTCGCCCGCGCCGGTGGACCCGAGCATCAGCGGGGTGATCACCGCGCCGGGCGCGATGACGTTGAGCAGCACGCCCTCGCGGGCCCACGCCGGGGTGACGGCCGTCCGGCGCGCCCAGCGGGCCAGGGCGAACTTGGAGGTCGCGTACGCGGAGATGCTCGGCGCACCCCGGGTCGCCCGCGCCGCCTCGGCGGGGAGCGCCGCCAGGGCCGCGCGGGCGTGCTCGCGGGCCGCGTCCTCGTCGCCCGAGAGCAGCAGATCGACGAGCTTCTCGTCGATCATCGGGACGGTGGTCGAGGAGTTGGAGCCGATCACCACGGCGCGCCCCGCCGAGGAGCGGGCGAGCGCCGGGCGCAGCCCCTCCAGCAGGTCGACCGGGCCGAAGTAGTTGATGGAGGCCACGGCGGCGGGGTCCTTCATCGCGGGGCCGACGCCGGCCACCGCCGCCACGCCGTCGAGCACTCCGCCGGAGGCCTCCAGGATCCCCTGGACGGCGGCGCGGCGGCCCTCGACGGTGCCGAGGTCGGCGGTGATGTCGGCGTCGCGGAGGTCGACGCCGATGACGGTGTGGCCGGCCTCCCGGAGGACGGCGGCGCTGGCGGCGCCCATTCCCGAAGCGGAGCCGGTGACGGCGTGGATACCCATGGTGCGAGCCTCTCGATCACTGTGCGCGTGGGGGCGCACGGGACTGGCGGTGCGCCCTTCCGGGCTCCTGCCAATCAGGATTCAATCACTGATTGGATAGTAACTCGGGTTCCTGTGGTGCAATGGCGGCATGCCGGATGGAACAGCTCAGGATCAGAACCCGACCCCGGACGCCGCCCCGGCCCCGGACGCCGCCTCGACCCGGGGCCGGCTGCTCGCGGCTGCCGAGCGGCTCTTCCTCCGGCGCGGTGTGGGCCAGGTCTCGGTCCGCGCGATCAACGCGGAGGCCGGCCTCAACCCGGGCGCGGTGCACTACCACTTCGGCTCCCGCGAGGGCCTGGTCGCGGCGCTGCTCGGACGCGAGCTGATGCCGCTCTGGCAGGGGCGGCTGGAGACGGCCACCCTGAACCCCGGGGCGACGGGGCCCGCGCAGGTGCGGACCCTCGTGGCGGCCGTCGCCGCACCGTTCGACGAACTGGTGCAGACCGAGCGCGGCCGGATGCTGTGCCGCCTGCTGGCCCAGACCATGCTCACCGCCGACCGGCCGCTCAGCGGCTCGCCCTGGGCGGGCACCGCCCCGTTCGAGGTCGTCCTCGGCCGGGCCCTGCCCGACCTGACCGTCCGCGAGATCACCGACCGCTGGCGGCTCGCGTTCACCACCCTCCTGGAGGCCTACGGGCGCCCGCTCGCCGCCGAGGTGGACTCCACCGCCGAGCCGTCGTTCCCCGAACTCTCCACCGTGGTCGCGTTCCTGACCGCCGGTCTGACCGCGCCCGGGGCGGAGGGGAGAGCGGCGGGCTAGTGGCCGAGGTGGAGGCCGGGGGGAGGGGTGATGCCGAACTCGGACTCCAGGGCCGCCCGGACCCCCTCCGCGCCGTCGAGCTCCTCCACCGTCACGGTGCCGTCGTTCGCGGTGCGGGTGAGCCTGGTGCCGTCCAGCGACAGGTGTCCGGCGGGAAGCGTCCGCTGTGCGAAGAGGCGGCGGAACGGCGAGCGCGGGTGGGTGGCGACGTACCAGTTGGCGATGTTGATGTCGGGCGCCGGCGCCGGGTCGAGGGTGAACGACACCAGCTCCCGCCACTCGTCGCCGTGCCGGGCCTCCAGCACCCAGACCGGCACGGGGGCGTCCGCCTCCTCCAGCACCAGCCGGTGCCGACGGCCCCGGCCCTCCCGGACCAGGCCGGGGATCATCGGCAGCGGCTCCAGCAGCCCGTCCGCCGACCCGAAGCCGACGTCCGCGAGGTAGTCCGCCCCGGGCACCCCGCCCGTGCCGTCCGTGCCGTCCGCCCCGGGCACCCGGACGACCAGCACCAGGTGGGTGCGCGGCCGTATCTCCCCGGGCCGCGCGTTCACCCGCACTCGGCCGGTGTGCCGGGCGACGCCGTAGCCCAGCTGCTCCAGCACGGCGGCGAACAGCGTGTTCTGTTCGAAGCAGTAGCCGCCGCGCGAGCCCGTGACGATCTTGGCCTCCAGGTCGGCGACGTCCAGCGACGGCACGGTGCCCATCACCACGTCGATGTTCTCGAACGGGACGGCCAGCACGTGCGCGTACTGCAGCGCCCGCAGCGTGGCCAGGGTGGGCGCCCGCCCGCCGTCCCACCCGACCCGCGCGAAGTACTTGTCGAGGTCGACGCTCATACCACCACCGTACGGACCCGGCAGCGCCCCGGCCTCGGGCTGCGGTTCGGTTCCGCCGTGGACCCTGCGACCTAGGGCGTGTCCGCAGCCGTCCCCAGTTCGGACCGGCTGACACCTGCGAGGGCCGCAGCCTCGGTGATCAGGGCGTCGTCCTCCTTCGACAGGCGCATCTCGAATCTCTGATCTTTGACTCGGCGCCCCGCGGTCTCGTGTGAATGACTGAAGGCGGCGTCCATGGCCCCAACCGTACTACGGGTGTCCGTACAGAGCGACGGCAAATCCGGCTCTGTGGAGCGAGCCCTTCATCGCGCGTCGTCACCTCGCCGTTCGGCCAGGTCGTGGAGGTGGCGGCGGAGGATCAGCAGGGCGGTGCCGGCGTCGACGCCGTCCGGGTGGAGGACCATGCCGAGGGCGAGGCCGTCCAGGAGGGCCGCCAGTCGTTCGGTTTCCAGGGGGAGGTCGAGGTCGGCGGGGACTCCGCCGGAGCGGCGGGCCTCGTCCAGGACGCGGGCGACGAGGCGGCGGGTCGACTCGTGCAACAGGGCCGCGCCGGGCCGCAGTTCGGGGCGGGTGCGGGCGGCGGTGGTGAAGGCCAGCCAGAGCACCGCCTCCTCGTGGCGGGGCCCGTCCAGCGGGAGCAGCTCGGCCAGCAGGGCCTCGACGGCGGCGCGCCGGTCGAGCGGCGCGGTCGGGTCGGCCGCGGCGGTCGGGTCGAGCAGCCGCTCGGCGTGGCCGCGCACGCGGTCGCCGATGCGCCGGCACAGCTCCTCCATGGCGAAGATCACCACCTCGGCCTGGCCGTCGAAGTAGTGGCGCACCGAGCCGATCGCCAGGCCCGCCTCGTCGGCGATGGTGCGCAGCGAGGCGTGTTCGAGTCCGTCCCTGGCCACGATGCGCAGGACGGCCCGCGCCACGTCCTGGCGGCGGGTCTCGGGGATGACGATCTTGGGCATGTTGTTGTTATAGCACGGTCGAGCTAAATTGAGCCGCCGTAGATTCGGAGACCGGGCGGCAGGCTGCCCGGAAGCACAAGGGGGGTGCGGGCCGTGAACACCTGGCTGCTCGTGACGATCATCGCCGTGGCCGCCGTGGCCGTCGTCGTCAAGCGGTTGATCGGCGAACCGGTCAACGTCCGCGATCTGTTCGGCCCGCCGGTGGTGCTCACCGCCCTCGGCGTCTGGTCGCTGCTGGAGGCCGAGGACCTGAACGGCGCCGACGTCGGCTGGGTGGTCGGCGGCTGCCTGATCGGCCTGGGCCTCGGCGCGCTGCGCGGCAGGACGGTCGCGCTGTCCACCCGGAACGGCGTCCTCCACCAGCGCTACACCGGGAGGACCTTCCTCGTGATCGTCGTCGCCTTCCTGGCCTCGGCGCTCTACGGACTGCTCGCCCGCGAGCTCGGCATGCACGGGGACGCCCGCCCGCTCAACCTCTCCATCGGCGTCGGCTTCCTCGGTGAGGCGCTCGTCATCGGCTACCGCGGGCTGCGCGCCGGGACGCCGTTCGCCCCGGAGAAGCCGGGCCTCCTGGACCGGTACGGCGAGCGGATCGACCGGCTCACCCGCCGCTGAGCGTGCCATCCCGACGTCGTCCCGACGTCGTCCCGACGTCGTTACGCAGCCGATGAGCCGCTGTGACACGACCGGCCGGGGACCGCGACACGGGCTTTCTACCGTCGCTCTCGACGCACCGGCCACACCCGGCCGGGACCCGCGTCACCGAGGATGAATGGAGAGTTCGCATGGCCACGCGTACGACCAGGAACCGCGCCGTTCTGCGGATGTCGGCCGTCTGCGCCCTGACCGGCGCCGCGCTGCTGACCGTCGTCACGGGCGGGCAGGCCTGGGCCGACGGCGGCGCCGGTGCCGCCACCCCGACCGCCACCCCGTCCGTCAAGGCCCCGGCCGCGGCGGGCAGCACCGGCGGCGGCGCCCAGCCGGCCCCGGCGCCGCCGACCGTTGCCCCGGCGCCGCCGACCGCTGCGCCGCCGACCGCCGTCCCGTCGCCGTTCGTCTCCGCGGTGCCGACGGTCTCCCCGGCGCCGAAGGACGCCACGCGCCCGGCCGTCCCGCTGCCGTCGCTCACCCGCGACGCCAACGGCGCGCCCGTGCCCGCCCCCGCCCCGGCCTCCGGCCAGCCGCAGGTCCGTGAGGTGCCCAAGGGCGCCGCCCAGGCCGGTGACGGGTCCACCGCCGGTGACTCCTCCGGCCTGAAGCTGGTCGGTGGCGGCGCGGTCGCCGCCATCGGCGCCGGGGCGCTCGGCTTCGCCGTGCTGCGCCGCCGCTCCGGTGCGCGCGGCTGACGACGGCCACCGGGGCGGGCGTCGCCGCGGGGCGCGAGCCCGGCACGGCGGGCCGCGGCCGGGCGGGCTGAACCGGAGCGTCTTCGGGGTGGCCGGGCTGCTCTGCCTGGCGCTCGGCGCGACCGTGGCGCTCTCGGACCACCGGGAGCCCCCGGTGGTCCGGGTGGAGACCTCGGCCCGGCAGGGCGCGGGGGACACGCCGTCGACGGGCACTGGGACCGCCGCCCCGGCCGCCGCCCCGGCCGCCACGGGGACGGGCACCGGAACCACCGCGCCGCGCCCGTTCGCGGCCTCGCCGCCGACCCGTCTGCTCGTCCCGGCGGCCGGGGTCGACGCCCCGGTGACCGGCCTCGGCCTGAACGCCGACGGCACCGTCGAGGTGCCGTCCGCCGAGCGGGCCGATGAGGCCGGCTGGTACCGCAACGGTCCGACCCCGGGCGAGACCGGGCCCGCCGTCCTGATCGGGCACTACGACACCGCGCACGGCCCGGCGGTCTTCCGGGGACTGCCGAAGCTGCGGGCGGGGGACCGGATCCAGGTGCGGCGCGAGGACGGCGGCACGGTGGACTTCCGGGTCCGTCAGCTGGTCCAGGCCGCCAAGGACGCGTTCCCCACCGACACGGTGTACGGGAACACGACGGCGCCCGAGCTGCGCCTGATCACCTGTGGAGGTCGGATCGGGTCCGACGGCCACTGGACGGACAACATCATCGTCCTGGCCGACCTGGTCGGTCCGGGCGACCCGGCCGCCTCCGCCGGCTGATCGGGCCCGGGCTACGCTGCCCGGACGGCACCCGCCGGGAAACCGGCGGGTGCCGTCCGGGTGATCTGCCGACCGGACACGAACCGACATCACCGCAGACCAGGAGGGCACCGGAGGATGAGCACCGCCGTCCGTCGTTCACCCGCCCTCCTCCTCGCCCTGCTCGCCGCCGCGCCGCTCGCCCTGACGGTCGGCTGCGGCGCCCCCGGCGAGCTGCGCGACCACGGCGCCGCCGACGCCGTCGCCCGCCCGCCCGCCCGGATCCCGCTCTGGCCGGGCCAGGCCACCGCCCCGCCGCCGGACCTCGCGGCGGGCCGCACCCCGGAGCCGGCCCCGCAGCCGGTCCCGGACGTGACCGTCCCCGGCCAGGACGTCACCGCGGTGGACGTCCGCACGCTGCTGACCAAGGACCCCGGAGTGAGCCAGGACGAGCGGCGGGCCCTGGACCCCTGCGCCGGCTGCGAGGTCCGCAACGCCGAGTACCGCGACCTGACCGGCGACGGACGGCCCGAGCTGCTGGTCGTCGTCGGTCTCGCCGACACGGACGTGCTGCACGTCTACACCGCGTCCGCCGACCGGCTGCTGCCCGTCCTGCGGGTGCAGCTGCTGAAACGGTTCGGCGCCGAGACGCTCGGCACCGAGCTCTGGCTCTACGAGCCCACCACCATCCGGTCCCGGACCATCCGTCGCTACGGCTGGGACGGCGCGCGGCTGGTCCTGACCGATCAGAAGGTCGAGGGCACCGGGCCGACCGCCGAGCCCGAGCCGACGCCGACCGCCGGCCCCGGGGAGCGGCCGAGCAGCCTCCGCCCGGGCGGAGGCGCCTCGCCCGCGCCCATGCCGAGCCTGCCCGTCGTCCGCCGGCCCGACGGCTCCGACCCGGGATCGGGCGCGGGTGTCCCGACGGCCACGCCCGTGCCCGTGCCCAAGGTGCCGCAGCCCGGCCAGCCCCGTCCGATCGTGCCCACGGTTGGGCCCACCCCGCAGCCGCCCGCCCCGCAGCCGCCCGCCCCGCAGCCGCCCGCCGCGCAGCCGCCCGCCCGCTCGGAGACCACGCCATGAACCCCACGGCGCCCAGCCACCCCCGCATCCTCATCGTCGAGGACGACGAGGTGATCCGGGAGGCCACCCGGATGGCCCTGGAACGCTACGGCTTCCCGGTCTCCACGGCCGCCGACGGGCTGGAGGGGCTGGAGATGTTCCACGCCGAGCGGCCCGACCTGGTGCTGCTCGACGTGATGCTGCCGCTACTCGACGGGGTCGGCCTCTGCCGGCGGATCCGCGAGGAGAGCCAGCTGCCGATCCTGATGATGTCGGCGCGCACCGATCCGGTCGACGTGGTGTCCGGCCTGGAGGCGGGCGCGGACGACTACGTCGTCAAGCCCTTCGAGAGCGCGGTGCTGGTCGCCCGGATCCGCACCGTGCTGCGCCGCATCCGCGTCGTCCCGGCCGCGCCCGCGCCTTCACCCGCGCCGGAACCGGCCGCGCCGGAACCGGCCGCGCCGGAACCCACCGCCCCCGAACCCACCGCCCCCGAACCCCGTACGCCCGTACGCAGCTTCGACGGCCTGGAGGTGGACACCGACTCCATGGAGGTCCGGGTGCACGGCCGGCTCGTCCCGCTCACCCCCACCGAACTGCGCCTGCTCCTGGAGTTCACCGCCGCGCCCGGCATCGTGCTGGAGCGCGCCGTCCTGCTGGAGCGGGTCTGGGACTACGAGTGGGGCGCCGACACCCGTGTGGTCGACGTCCACGTGCAGCGGCTGCGCGCCAAGATCGGCGGCGGACGGATCGAGACCGTCCGCGGCTTCGGCTACAAGCTCCGGCGCTCCGAATGACGCTGCGCCGCCAGATCGCCACCGCCGTCGCCGCCATCTCCGTCCTGGTCGCGGTGGCGGTCGGGCTGCTCGTCCACCAGGCGATGGTCCGTCAGCACGTCGACCAGGCGCGCGGATCCGCGCTCACCGCGCTGGACGCGGCGCTCGGCGCCTACGGCCGCGGCGAGGAGGTGATGGGCGGCGGCCGGCACGCCGCACTGGACGACCCGGTGCTGCCGACCAGGCTGCGCACCCTCGCGGCCGAGGGGCGGCGCGGGTCGCTGCTCGCGCAGGGGCCGGAGGGCGAGTCGATGTGGGCGGCGGGCGCCACCCGCGACGGCGTGCTCTCCGTCCGGCTCGACTTCACCCAGGACCGCCAGTCGATCGCCGACCTGGACCGGATCATCCTGATCACCGTCACCGCCTCCGTCTTCACCACCGTGCTGGTCGGAGTGCTGGTCGCGGACCGGATCAGCCGGCGGCTGCGGACGGCGGCGACGGCGGCCCGGGGCATCGCCGCCGGGCGCACCGACACCCGGATCGGCGAACTCGTCGACGGCCGGGACGAGGTCGCCGACCTCGCGGCGGCCGTCGACCTCATGTCCCGGGAGCTGCACCGGCGGCTGGAGGACGAGCAGCGGTTCACCGCCGACGTCGCCCACGAACTGCGCACCCCGCTGACCGGGTTGGTCACCGCCGCCGAACTGCTGCCCCCGGGGCGCCCCACCCAGCTGGTGCAGAACCGGGTGCAGGCGCTGCGCGGGCTGGTCGAGGACCTCCTGGAGGTCTCCCGGCTGGACGCCGACGCCGAACTGCCCGACCTCTCGGCGGTGCCGCTGGAACGCGCGGTGCGCCGCACGGTCGCGCTGACCGGCCTGGACGTGACGGTCGAGGTGGCGGCCGACGCGTCGGTGCGCACCGACCTGCGCCGGCTCGACCGCATCCTCGGCAACCTCCTCCTGAACGCCGACCGCCACGGCGGCGGCACCATCCACCTCTGCGTCGACGGCCACCGCATCACCGTCCGCGACCACGGCCCCGGCTTCCCCGACGAACTCCTGCGCGACGGCCCCCAGCGCTTCCGCACCAGCGTCCGCGAACGCGGCAAGGGCCACGGCCTCGGCCTCACCATCGCCCAGGGCCACACCCGCGTCATCGGCGCCACCCTCACCTTCACCAACCACCCCGACGGCGGCGCCCTCGCCACCCTCGTCCTCCCGCCTGCCGACGAGGACGCCGACGACCCGGCGTCCGCGCTCTGACCCTTCCCTCTGCACGGAGTTCGACGGCGAATCACCCGGTTCGGCACGGCCGTTCGGGACGGTTCGGGGTTCTTTCGAGGCCCGGGAAAAATTCTTTCCGTCGGTGTGCAACCGTTCCGGCCCGCATGATGTCTGACAGACCACAAGGTGCGAACACGCCTTGAGCGCAGGGGCCGAGGAGGGGTTCACGGTCCGGCGCACCATCACTCCCGGGCCGGTCGGAACGATGTCCGTCCGCCCGTGGGAAATTCATTCGATCGACCGTCTGCTGATGGCTCCTGCCCGCAGCAGAATGGGGGGGAAGTTCTTATGCGCACTACTGCTTACGGCCGTCGGAACCGCACGCGTCGCGCCGCCGCCACCGTCCTCGCGACCGTGCTCGCGGGCGGGACCGTCCTGCTCGCGGCACCCGCCGCCCTCGCGGAGGACGCCGTGCCGGACGTGCCGACGGTGAAGATCAAGGCCGACGCCCCGGCCGTGATCGGACTCGCCGGCCGGCCGGTCGAGTTCACCGAGACCGTCACCAACACCAGCGCCATGGATTCCGGGTTCCACCTCTTCCTGAACGCCATCACCGGCGCCGGCCTGCCGCCGACGGACGGCATCGCCATCGACTACCGCGACCCGGCCGACGGCGCCTGGAAGTCCCTTCCGCTGACCGGCGTCGAGGGGACCGCTTTCCATGGCGCGCTGCCCTACACCCTGGAGATCCCGGCGCACCGCAGTGCGAAGGTGCAGCTGCGGATCGGGCTGCCGATGGGCCGGCCGCACCACGGCGCCGGCAACGGGGGGATCCAGTCGCTGGCCCTGGAGTCGTCCGTGGCCATCGGTGCCCACGGGGCGCCGGCGGACAAGGTGACCGACACGATCAAGGTCGACGGCCTCACGACCGGGCTGTCCCGCGTCCCGGCCACCGCGGTCGCGGGCGGCGCGCCCATCGAGTTCGACGCCGTCCTGAAGAACCCCACGGCCTCGAACTACGTCAACGTCGCCAACGTCCTGGGCATCGACCCGCACGCCACTGTCCAGGTCCGCAAGGGGAACGGCGCCTGGACCGCGCTGAAGCCGGTCCAGGGCGGCGGTGTCGACGACGGTCCCGGGGTCTACCTGGAGGGCCGCGACTCCTCCATCGGCGCCAACTCGACGACCACCCTGCGGGTTCGGATGTCGTTCGACGCGGCGACTCCGCTCGGGCCGGTGACGGTGAACCCGTGCGTCTTCGTCAACGAGAACCCGGAGCAACCGTTCTCGGGGACGACGATGTGCGCCCAGCGGGCGACCGTGAAGATCGTCGCGCCGGACGCGCCGGCGCCCAAGGAGCAGCTGCCCGTGAAGGAGGCGCCCGTGAAGGAGGCGTCCACCGGCAAGGGCGCGCCCGCCGTGCAGGCCGTCCCCGCCGTGAAGGGCGCGTCCACGGGCAAGGAGGCGCCGGCCGGGAAGGCCGACGCGCCCGCCCCGGCCGCAGCACCCGCCGCCCCCGCCGCGACCGCTGAGGCGACCGTGGCGGCCGCGGCCCCCGCGCCGGTGGGGGCGGCCCCGGCCACGGTCGAGCTGGCCTCGACCGGCTCGTCCGAGCAGACCCCGTCGTACGCGGCGGCCGGCGTTGCCCTGCTCGCCGTCGGCGGTGGCGCCGCCTACTGGGTCGCCCGCCGCCGCCGCGCCTGACGGCAGCGGCCGGGGGGCTCCGGTGCCGCCGGAGCCCCCCGGCGTGCAGTACGTCCATTGCGAAATCACCGTTTGCTGCCGGCAAGGGCCGGCAGCGGAAACTGGGGGGAACTTCCCATGCGTACCACTGTTTTCGGCCGCCAGGGCCGCTCGCGCCGCTCGGTCGGGCGGGCCGCCGCCACCGTGCTGGCGACCGCGCTGGCGGGCGGGACCGTCCTGCTCGCGGCGCCCACCGCCTCCGCGAGCCCCATGCCGACCGGGAAGCTCAAGGTGAACGCCCCGGCCTCGGTCGGAGGCGCCGGGCAGCCGGTCGAGTTCACCGAGACCATCACCAACACCGGTTCCCAGAAGGCCGACTACCACCTTCACCTGAGGGTCACCGGCGACGGACAGGTGCCGGGCGAGCACGCCATCGTCATCGACTACCGCGACCCGGCCAAGGGCACGTGGAAGTCCGTTCCGCTGAACGTCGACCGCACGGGGAGCCTCGCCTACGACGGGGAGGTGCCCCGCGCCTTCGAGATCCCGGCGCACAGCAGTGTGACGCTCCGTCTGCGGATCGGCGTCCCGATGGGCCTGCCGCACGACGGCGCCAGCAACGGCTGGCTCCGGTCGGTGGCCCTCGAGTCTCGCTTGGGTATCGGCGCCCGCGGGGCCGCGGCGGACATCGCGACCAAGACGATCAAGGTCCAGAACATCTCGCCCTCGCTCGGCCGCGTCCCGGCCACCGCGGTCGCGGGCGGCGCGCCCATCGAGTTCGACGCCGTCCTCAGGAACCCCACGCCCTCGAACTACATCAACGTCGCCAACGTCCTGGGCGTCGACCCGCACGCCACCGTCCAGGTCCGCAAGCCGAACGGCACCTGGACCACCCTGAAGAAGGTCTACAACAGCGCCGACGACGGCCCGGGCGTGTACCTGCAGGGGCGTGACTCCAGCATCCGCGCCAACTCGACCACCACCATCCGGGTCCGGGTGTCGTACGACGCCGGCACCCCGCTCGGCCCGACCGACATCGGGCGGTGCGTCTACGTCAACGAGAGGCCGACCCTGCCGTTCCGGGGGACGACGACCTGCGTTCAGGGCGCCACCGTGCAGATCGTCGCGCCGGGCACCAAGGGCGCCAAGGGCCAGTCGCCGGTGAAGCCGGCGCCCAGCACCAAGGGCACCACCAAGGGCACCTCGGCCGGCAAGTGAGCGGCGACCGGGCCTGACGGCGGTCCTCAGGGGGCGGTTCCGGCACTCGCCGGGGCCGCCCCCGCGGCATGCCGTCCCGCCCGGTCAGGCGGCCCGGGGGCCGTCGAGCACCGGCGGGTGCCAGTCGTAGACGGGGGCGGCGCGGTTGAGGAGGACGCGGTCGGGGAGGAGGCCGGCCGCGGTGAGGGCGAGGTCGCGGGCGAGGGCGGTGAGGGGGGAGCGGCGGGCGACCAGGGCGCCGACGGCGCGGGAGCCGTTGACGATCGCGGTGGCGCGGGGGAGCCGGGCGGCGGTGTAGCCGGGCAGGGCGGCGGCCGGGTCCTCGCCGGGCCGGACGCCGGCGGCCAGTACGACCGCGTCCTCGACGGCCTGGCAGGCGCCCTGGCCCTGGAAGGGGCACATCGCGTGGGCGGCGTCGCCGAGCAGGGCGACCCGGCCGCGGTGGTAGGCGGGCAGCGGGTCGGCGATCTCCCAGACGTCGTGGCGCAGCACCCCCGCCGGGTCGGTGGAGGCGAACAGTTCGGGGACGGGCGCGCACCAGTTGCCGTAGCGGCGCAGGAGTTCGGCGCGTTCGTCGCCGTCGGCGGCGCGGGCACCGGCCGGGGCGAGGGCGGCGCCGTAGACGTACACCCGGCCGTCGGCGAGCGGGACGACGCCGGCGAGCCGGCCGCGGCCCCAGACCTCGCCGGCGGCGAACGGCGGGCGGGGCGGGCGGGCGATCACCGAGCGCCAGGTGGTGAAGCCGGAGTAGCGGGGGCCGGGGTGGTGCGGGAAGAGCAGGCTCCGGGTCGCGGAGCGGATGCCGTCGGCGGCGACGACCAGTTCGGCGGGCCGCTCGCCGTCGGCGGTGCGGACGAGGGCGGGGGCGCGGTCGTCGCCGGGTTCGACGAGTTCGGCCCGCGAGCCGGTGCGGACGGTGCCGGCGGGCAGCGCGTCGACCAGGGCGTCGATGACGTCGGCGCGGGCGACGGCGACCAGCTTCTCGCCGAAGTGGGCCTCGACGGCCCCGGTGCCGGTGCGGGCGAGCCAGCGGCCGGAGGGGTGGCGGACGCCGATGGCGGGGTGCGGGGCGGCGAGGGCGCGCAGCCGGTCGCCGACGCCGAGCAGGTCGAGGGCACGCAGGGCGTTCGGGGCGAGCACGAGGCCGGCGCCGACGGGTTCCAGTGAGGCGGCGCGTTCGTGGACGGTGACCGGGACGCCCTGGCGGTGGAGCGCGAGCGCGGCGGTGAGGCCGCCGATCCCGCCGCCGATGACGACGGCGCCCGGTGCCGGCTCCGGCAGGTCGCGGTGGTCCGGGTCACGGTGGCCCAGGTCGCGGTGGTCCATGGGGACTCCTCTCGGACGCGGAACTACACCTGTAGTTCCGATCGCATGGGTCGACCGTACTACAGCTGTAGTGTGAGTTGGGCGCCGGTCCCGGGAAGGGCGATGATCGGACCCATGACCAGCAGCGCCGCGCCCGCCGGACCTCAGCGCCAGACCCTGATCGCCGACACCGCCGTCGCGCTGATCGCCGAGCGCGGCCTGCGCGGGCTCACCCACCGCGCCGTCGACGAGGCGGCCGGCCTGCCCACCGGCTCCACCTCCAACCTCGCCCGCACCCGGGCGGCGCTGCTGGAGCTGGCGATCACCCGGATCGCGGAGCTGGAGTCACCGGCCTATGCGATGGACCTGCGGCCACCCACGGTGGAGCACGCCCGGGAACTGCTCGCCCAGCTCGCCGCCGACGCCGTCCACCAGGCGCTCACCGTCGGCCGCGCGCTCACCGTGGCCCGTTTCGAGCTGGCGCTCGAAGCCACTCGGCGCCCCGAACTGCGCGCCGTCTACGACCGCCTGGGCGCGGGCCTCCTCGGCCTCGCGGTCACCCTGCTGATCCAGTGCGGCTCCCGCGCGCCCGAGGCGGACGCCCGCCGGCTGGTGCGCTGGGTGGACGGCGTGCTCTTCAACGTCACCGCCGGCAGCGGCGCCGGCCGCGTCCCCGATCCGGCCGAACTCGGCGCCGAGGTCGCCCGCTACCTCGCGGCGCTGCTCGACGGCTAGGACCCGGCGGCTGGTACCCGGCGGTCAGGCCGCGGGCGCGTCCAGGGCCGGGGCGAGGACGGCGAAGGCCCGGGCGGTGAGCGCGGTCGGGTCGGCGGCGCCGTCGCTGTCGCTCCACCGCTCCAGGACGGTGCCGAAGGCGGTGAGCGCCATCCCGGCGGCGAGCCGGGGGTAGAGGTCGGCGGCGGGGTCGCGGTCCAGCCGGTGGGCCAGCTCGGCGGTCAGCTCCTCGTGCCACTCGGCCTGCCGCTCCAGGAAGCGGGCGTGCAGCGCCGGGGTGCGCAGGATCAACTGGACGGCGCGCAGCGCGCGGTCGCCGTGCTCGCCGCAGGCGGCCAGCGGCACCGAGACGGCGTGCCGCAGGGCGGCCGAGGGCGGCTCGGAGGCGGGGCGGGCGGCCAGTTCGGCGCGGATGCCGGCGCCCAGTTCGGCCAGGAACCGGACGATCACGTCCTCCTTGGACGCGAAGTAGCGGAAGAACGTCCGCTTGGACACGCCGGCGCCGGCCGCGATCTCGTCCACGGTGACGGCGTCGAACCCCTGGGTGGTGAGCAGCCCGAAGGCGGCTTCGGTCAGCTCGTCCACGACGAGTTGACGCTTGCGCTCGGCCAGGCTGACGGCGGGTCGGGAGGTCACCCGACGATGGTAACGCCATGGCGCACATGTCACCCAGTAGCGCCTTGACACCAAGTGACACGAACGGCAGCATCTGCCGTATGAAGCCTTTGGAGCCAACAGGCGGCAGTGCGGGCCGGCACGGGCGGGTGTTCGTCGTCACCGGTGCGAGCAGCGGGCTGGGACTGGCCACCGCCCGGACGCTGGCCGAGCGGGGCGGGCAGGTGGTCCTCGCGGTCCGCGACGAGGAGCGGGGGCGTGCCGCCGCCGCCCGGATCGCCGCCTCCCTGCCCGACCCCGGTGTGCCCGACCGCCTCGAGGTCCGCCGTCTCGACCTGGCCGATCTCGACAGCGTCCGGACCTTCGCCGAGCGGCTGCGCGCCGACCGCCCCCGGCTGGACGTCCTGGTCAACAACGCGGGCGTGTTCGCCCCGCCCCGCGCGCTCAGCCCGCAGGGCCACGAGCTGCAGTTCGCCGTCAACCACCTCGGCCACTTCGCCCTCACCGGTCGGCTGCTGGACGCCCTCGCCGTCGGCCGCGACCCGCGCGTGGTGACCGTCAGCTCGCTCAACCACCGCAAGGGGCGGATCCGCTTCGACGACCTCACCGGGGCGCACGGCTACACGCCGATGGGGTTCTACGACCAGTCGAAGCTCGCCAACGCGCTCTTCGGCCGTGAACTCCACCGCCGGCTGGCCGCGTCGGGCAGCCCGGTGCGCAGCGTGCTCGCCCACCCCGGCTACACCGCCACCAATCTGCAGACCAGTGGGCCGACCGGCCTCACCCGGCTGCTCTTCGGGCGGCTGCTGCGCCCGCTCGCCCAGCGCCCGGAGGAGGGAGCGCTGCCCCAGCTCCACGCCGCGACCGATCCGTCCGTGCGCGGCGGGGAGTTCATCGGCCCGGACGGCCGCGGCGAACTGCGCGGCGCGCCGACCCGGGTCCGGCTCGCGCCCTCGGCCGAGGACGCCGAGGCCGCCCGCCGGCTCTGGGAGCTGTCGGAGGAGCTGACCGGTGTGCGGTTCGGCCTGGCGGAGGCCCGGAGCTGACGCGGGCCGCCGACCCGGGACGCGAGCCGACCCGGCCCTCAGCGCCCGAGCACCCGCTCGGCGATCAGCCGGGCGCAGGCCGCCGCATCCTGCACGGCGGTGTCCACCTCCAGGTCGTAGCGCACGCCCCGGTGCACCGCCTCGGCCTGGGCCGCGGCCATGCCGACGACGCGGTCGCCGCGGGCCCGTTCGCGGGCGGCGGCCACCTCGGGGGCGCAGCGCACGCCGACCCAGAGCACGTCCAGGCCGTCCAGCGCCTCGTCCCAGCGCCGCTGGGAGGCGGTGGTGCCGAGGAACACCTCGTCGACGACGATCCGCGCGCCGGCCCGGGCCATCGCCGCGACGCCCAGCGTCCACGCGGCGTCCAGGGCGGCGAACGCCGGTCCGACGCTCACCGTGCCGTCGCCGTCCTCCAGGCCGCCGATGCCGGGCGGCCCGCCGGGACCGCCGCCACTGCCCGGTCCGGCCTCACCAGCCGCGCCGGGCGCGGCTGCGGCGGAGCCACCGCCGGAGCCGCGCAGCGCGGCGGGCAGGGCGGCGATCAGCGTGTCCACCCCGAGGGTCAGCCAGGGATCCGGCAGCACCTCCTGCAGTCGGCGGGCGATGCTGGACTTCCCTGAACTGGAGCCCCCGTTGAGGACGATCACCTGACAATCGGTCATCCGACCACTCTAAAGCGGCGGCCCAGGAGCGGCCGGGTCACTCGACGGTCACACCCACCTCCGTCCGGTCCGCCCCCGGTGTGCCGGCGGCGTCGGTGGTGACGCCGCTCCAGATGCTGTCGGGCTCGTCCGGTACCGGTATCGACGGCAAACGGGGCGATGTGAGGTGTATGTCCTATTTTGACGCCCGGTGCGGTCCCGGCGCCAGACCCAGGACCCCGCCGGTTTCCGCCGAGGACGCCTCAGCCCGCCCGGTACGCCGCGGCCGCCGCCGCGAAGGAGGCGGCGAGCTGCGGGTATCCCGCCCAGTGCAGATGCAGATACGAAGCGTGAACATTCTCCGCGCCGGCCGCGCCCGCGAATCCCTCGGTGTACGGGCCGGTCGGCAACCGCCAGCCCCAGGCGGGCCGTTCGCCGGACCCCGGCTCGCAGACCGTCCGGTGGAACTCGTGCCCGCGCAGCCTGGCGCCGGCCGGGGCCAGCGGCGAGTCGTGCAGCGCGACCGCCTCCCGGTAGCCGAGGGTCAGCCGCTCGGTCATCCGGGCCGAGGCGTCCAGCACGCCGCACATCGGCAGACCGTCCAACGCGCGCCCGAGGTACAGCAGTCCGGCGCACTCGGCCGCGACCGGGCCGCCGGAGGCCGCGAACGCGGCGATCGCGGACCGCAGTTGACCGTTCGCGCTGAGTTCCCGGACGTACAGCTCGGGGAACCCGCCGCCGATCACCAGGCCCGCCGTGCCCTCCGGCAGGGCGTCGGCGTGCAGCGGGTCGAACGGCACCACCTCGGCGCCGGCGGCGGTCAGCAGCTCGGCGTTCTCGGCGTACGAGAAGGAGAACGCCGCACCCCCGGCCACCGCGATCCGCGGCGCGTCGCCGAGCGGCACACCGCCGACCGGCGCGTCCCCGAGCGGCACACCGTCGAGCAGCGCACCGGACGCGCCCACCTCCACCGCCGGGTCCCACGGCTCGGCGCCGGCCAGCGGCGGCGCCGTCCGGGCCAGCGCCAGCACCGCGTCCAGGTCCACCGAGGCGGCGACCAGTTCGCCCATGTCGGCCACCGCCCGCAGCGCCTCCGCCGAGCGTTCCACGGCCGGGATCAGCCCCAGGTGCCGGGAGGGCGTGGCGACCGCCGCCGAGCGCCGTACCGCGCCCAGCACCGGCACCCCCGACCCCTCCTCCAGGGCCTCCCGCAGCAGCAGCTCGTGCCGGTCGGAGGCGACCCGGTTGAGGATCACCCCGGCCAGCCGCACCTCCGGGTCCCAGGAGGCGAAGCCGTGCACCAGCGCCGCCACCGACCGGGACTGCGAGGAGGCGTCCACCACCAGCACCACCGGCGCCCGCAGCAGCTTGGCCACGTGCGCGGTGGACGCCAGCTCGCCGCGCCCGGAGGCGCCGTCGAACAGGCCCATCACGCCCTCGACCACCGCCACGTCCGCCCCGGCCGCGCCGTGCAGGAAGAGCGGGGCGATCCGCTCCGGCCCGCACATGAACGCGTCCAGGTTGCGGCCCGGCCGCCCGGCGGCCAGCCCGTGGTAGCCGGGGTCGATGTAGTCCGGGCCGACCTTGTGCGGCGAGACGGCCAGCCCGCGCGCGGCGAGCGCGGCGATCAGGCCGGTGGCGACGGTGGTCTTCCCGGCGCCCGAGGAGGGCGCCGCGACGACGAGACGGGGGATGTTCACGGTGCTCAGATCTTCCCGGCTACCACTCGATGCCGCGCTGGCCCTTGCGGCCGGCGTCCATCGGGTGCTTGACCTTGGTCATCTCGGTGACCAGGTCGGCGAATTCGGTCAGGGCCTGCGGCGCGTACCGGCCGGTGATGACGACGTGCTGGCTGCCCGGACGGTCCTTCAGCACGGCCACCACCTCCTCCGGGTCGACCCAGCCCCAGTGCATCGGGTAGGTGAACTCGTCCAGCACGTAGAACCGGTAGGTCTCGGCGGCCAGGTCGCGCTTGACCTGCTCCCAGCCCTCCTTGGCCGCCGCCTCGCTGTCCAGCTCCATCGCGCCGGAACGCTGGATCCAGGACCAGCCGGAGCCCATCTTGTGCCAGTCGACGGTGCCGCCCTCGCCGGAGGCGCCGAGCACCCGCAGCGCGTTCTCCTCGCCGACCTTCCACTTGGCGGACTTCACGAACTGGAACACCCCGACCGGCCAGCCCTGGTTCCAGGCGCGCAGCGCCATGCCGAACGCGGCGGTGGACTTGCCCTTGCCGGGGCCGGTGTGCACGGCGGTGATCGGCAGGGTACGGCGCTGACGGGTCGTCAGGCCGTCGTCGGGGACACTCTCGGGGACACCCTTGGGCATGTCGGCTCAGGCCGCCTTTCGCGCTGCGGTGGTGGTCGGACGGTTCTCGCGGACGAGCGAGGCGACGCCGTCGGCGCGCAGCTCGTCCAGGGTCACGGAGGTGGCGCGCAGCCGGGCCGCCAGGACGCCGGCCAGGCCGAGCCGGACCGGGCCGGACTCGCAGTCCAGCACCACGCTCGCCACGCCCTGCGCGGCCAGCAGCCCGGCCGCCCGGTGGGACTGCTTGACGGCGTCCCGGCCGCCACCGGTGGCCCGGCCGTCGGTCACCACGACCAGCAGCGGGCGGCGGTCCGGGTCGCGCAGCCGCTCGACCCGCAGCACCTCGTGGGCCCGCAGCAGGCCGGCCGCCAGCGGGGTGCGCCCGCCGGTGGGCAGCGACTCCAGCCGGGCCGCGCCGACCTCCACCGAGGAGGTGGGCGGCAGCGCCAGCTCGGCCGAGGCGCCCCGGAAGGTGATCATGCCGATCTTGTCGCGGCGCTGGTAGGCGTCCATCAGCAGCGACAGCACCGCGCCCTTGACGGCGGTCATCCGCTGCCGGGCCGCCATCGAGCCGGAGGCGTCCACCACGAACAGCACCAGATTGGACTCCCGGCCCTGGCGCACCTGCTCGCGGAAGTCGTCCTTGTGCAGCACCAGCGCGCGCGAGGAACGCCCGCGCGCCACCTGGTGCGGGGCGGCGGCGCGCAGCGTGGCGCTCAGGTGCAGCCGGGCGAGCCGGCCGCGCGGGCGGCGGGCCCGGACGGTGTGGCCGCCGTCGGTCTCGGCGGGGGAGCGGCGGCCCTGGGCGCCGCGCCCGGTGCCGTCCACCGCGAACAGCCGGGTGCGGTACGGGTCGCCGGCCGCGACCGGCGCCGACTCCCGGGCGGGGGCGGGGTGCTGGGCCGGGACGGGCTGCGGGGCGGGGTCCTCCCCGGCCGCCGGGTCCGCCGCCTCGACGGGCGGGCCGTCCGGGCCGGCGGGCTCCGGCGCGCCGCCGCCACCGCCGTCGGGGCCACCGTCGGGGCCGCCGTCCTGCGGGCCGTCGCCGTCCGGACCGTCCGGGCCGCCCTCCGGGTCCGGGTCCTCCTGCGACCCCTCGGCGGTCGCGGGCCCGGGTTCGGGCTGCGGCTCGGGCTCCGGCTCGGCGTGCTCCTCCAGCACCCGGTCCAGCTGCTCCTCGTCCAGCCCGGGCGCGTCGAAGGGATTGCGCCGGCGGCGGTGCGGCAGTGCCAGCTGGGCGGCCTTGCGGACGTCCTCGGCCAGCACCTCGGTGCGCCCGGACCAGGCGGCCAGCGCGACGGCGGTGCGCGCCATCACGATGTCCGCGCGCAGCCCGTCCACCTCGAACGCCGCGCAGACGGCGGTGATCTGGCGCAGCGCCGTGTCGGTCAGCTCCACCTGCGCCAGCAGCTCGCGCGCGGCGGTGATCCGGTCCGCCAGCGCGCGCTCGTCCCCGGCGAAGCGGGCGGCGAAGGCGGCCGGGTCGGCGTCGTAGCCGAGCCGGCGGCGCACCACCTCGGCGCGCTCCGCCGGATCGCGGGTCGCGGCGATCTCCACCGTCAGGCCGAACCGGTCGAGCAGCTGCGGCCGCAGCTCGCCCTCCTCCGGGTTCATCGTGCCGACCAGCAGGAAGCGCGCCGCGTGCCGCACCGAGACGCCCTCGCGCTCGACGTAGGAGCGGCCCATCGCGGCGGCGTCCAGCAGCAGGTCCACCACGTGGTCCTGGAGCAGGTTCACCTCGTCGATGTAGAGCACGCCGCGGTGCGCCTGGGCGAGCAGGCCCGGCTCGTAGGCCTTGACGCCCTCGGCGAGCGCCCGCTCCAGGTCCAGCGAGCCGACGATGCGGTCCTCGGAGACGCCGACCGGCAGCTCGACCAGCCGGGCGGGGCGCTCGGAGACCGGGGCGCCGGCGTGCGCGCCGTCCGGGCACTGCGGGTCCGGCGCCGCCGGGTCGCAGGCGAAGCGGCAGCCGTCGACGGTCGCGATGGACGGCAGCAGCCCGGCCAGCGCGCGCACCATGGTCGACTTGGCGGTGCCCTTCTCACCGCGCACCAGCACCCCGCCGACCGCCGGGGAGACGGCGTTCAGCAGCAGGCCGAGCCGCAGGTCGGCCATGCCGACGATCGCGGTGAACGGGTAACGGACGTCACTCATGCAGTCTCCCCAGGGGCCCCGGGCGGAAGGAACGGCAGCGATCCGGCCGCCGGCACCCCGCCCTCGATCAGCTTCCACAACGCGTCGGTGTCCGCGTGCTCCTCGATCAGCTCGCCCAGCCGGTCCAGCCGGGCCTCCCGCGCGTCGGCGAACGAGGTGTCCGGCGCGGGGACGAAGGCCCGGCCGGCGGCCTGCGCGACGTCGCGCAGCAGCGCCCGCCGGAAGCCGTCGTTCTCCAGCGCGCCGTGCCAGGTGGTTCCCCACACCTGGCCCACCCGGCAGCCGTCCAGGCTGTGTCCGTGGCCATCGGAGATGAACGGCTCGCCGCCGTCCACCGCGACGACGCCGTGGTGGATCTCGTAGCCCTCGACCCGCTCCCCGTACGCCTCGCCGACCGGCCGGCCGAGCACCTTCTCCGCGCCGAACCGCACCCGCGTCGGCAGCAGCCCGAGGCCGTCCACCGCGCCCGCCTTCGACTCGACCTCGTCCACGATCGAGCGCGCCAGCATCTGGTAGCCGCCGCAGACGCCGATCAGCGGCCGCCCGGCCGCCGCCCGCGCCTTGAGCACCGGTTCGAGGCCGCGCTCGCGCAGCCAGCCGAGGTCGGCGACGGTGGACCGGGTGCCGGGCAGCACGACGAGGTCGGCGTCGGCCAGCTCCTCCGGCCGGGTGGCCCAGCGGACCAGTACGCCGGGCTCCTGGGCGAGCGCGTCCAGGTCGGTGAAGTTGGACAGCCGGGGGAAGCGCAGCACGGCCACCCGCAGCACGTCCGCGCCGAGCGGGCCGCGCGCGGCGGTCCGGTCGACGACGGTGGACAGGTCGAGCGAGTCCTCGGCGTCCAGCCACAGGTCCGGCAGCATCGGCAGGGTGCCGAGCACCGGACGGCCGGTCAGCTCGCGCAGCATCTCCAGCCCGGGGGCGAGCAGCCGCGCGTCGCCGCGGAACTTGTTGACGAACCAGCCCGCCACGTGCCGCTGGTCCTCCGCCGACAGCAGCGCCAGCGTCCCGTACATCGCGGCGAACACGCCGCCGCGGTCGATGTCGCCGACCACGACGACCGGCAGCCCGGCGGCGGTGGCCAGGCCCATGTTGGCGATGTCGCGGTCGCGCAGGTTGATCTCGGCGGGCGAGCCCGCGCCCTCGCAGACCACCACGTCGAAGCGGGCGCGCAGGTCCGCCAGGCACTCCAGGGCGCGCTCCAGCAGCACCGGCTTGCGCTCGCGGTAGTCCAGCGCGCCGACCTCGGCGACCGGGCGGCCCAGCAGGACCACCTGGCTGCGGCCGTCGGCGCCGGGCTTGAGCAGCACCGGGTTCATCGCCGCCTCCGGCTCGACCCGGGCCGCCTGGGCCTGCATCGCCTGCGCGCGGCCGATCTCGGCGCCGTCCGCGGTGACGAAGGAGTTCAGCGACATGTTCTGCGCCTTGAACGGCGCGACCGCGACTCCCTGCCGGGCCAGCCAGCGGCAGATGCCCGCGGTGACCACGCTCTTGCCGGCGTCCGAGGTCGTCCCGGCGACCAGCAGTGCCTTGCTCATGCCCTGCCCCTCCGCATCCCGTCCAGGGCCGCCCGGAGCAGCAGGTGCCCGGCGACCGTCGTACCCAGGGCCAGTGCGCCCACCCGTCGGGAGAGCACGCAGGCCCGCTCGATGTCGTCCACCCCGACGGGGCGCAGCTCCCGGCCCAGCACGGGACGGTGCTCGACCCTCTCGCCGTACCGGAGCGTGCCGCCGAGGCGTACGCCCACCGCGCCGGCGAAGGCCGACTCGGCCTGGCCGGCGTTCGGGCTGGGGTGCGCCGAGCCGTCGCGCCGCCAGACCCGCCAGGCGGTGCGCGGTTCGGGGGCGGCGGCCACCGCCAGCAGAGCGGTCAGCCGCGCGCCGGGCCAGCCGGCCACGTCGTCCAGCCGCGCCGAGGCCCAGCCGAACCGGGCGTAGCGGGGCGAGCGGTGACCGACCATCGCGTCCAGGGTGTTCACCGCGCGGAACGCCAGCAGGCCCGGGGTGCCCGCGAGACCGCCCCAGACCAGGGCGTTGACCACGGCGTCGGCGGTGTTCTCGGCCACCGACTCGACGACCGCGCGGGCCAGCTGCGGCTCGTCCAGTGCGCTCGGGTCGCGCCCGCACAGGTGCGGCAGCCGCTCCCGGGCCGCCGTCAGGTCGCCGGCCGCCAGCGAACGGCCGATGGTGCGGGCCTCCCGGGTCAGCGAGGTGCCGCCGAGCACCGTCCAGGTCGCGGCGGCGGCGAGGGCGGCCCGGCCGAGCGGACGGTGGGCCAGCAGCCGGTCGGCGGCGAGCGCGCCGGCCGCGACGGTGCCCACGGCGACGGCGGTGAAGGCGGCTCCGGCGGCGCGGTGGTCGCGCCAGAGCCGGCGTTCCAGCCGGCCGGCGGCGGAACCGAAGCCGGCCACCGGGTGGCCGCGGCGCGGGTCGCCGAAGCGGGCGTCGGCCAGGAAGCCGGCGACGGCGCCGGCGCCGAACACGGCGGCCCGGCACAGCGGGCGCACGGCAGGGCGCAGCATCGCGTGCGTGTCCTCACTCAGGGTCCGCGCCCTGGATCGACGAACCGGGGGCGAGAGTCTCCTGGCTTCCGGGTCGAACGCACACCCCGGGCCTTCCAGCGGCTTCTGACGGCCCGCCGTGGCGTGTTCCGGTCGTGCTCCCCGGTGACAGTGGCGGGACCGCGCCGGACTCGCACCGGCTTCCTCTGCATGCCTCCGTATTGGCTGAAGGATCCCATCACGGGCCCGAACCGGGAGTCAACCGAGGTCGCGGCGGGTGTTGGTCACACCTCGGGCGCCCCCGTCATGCCGGTGTGATTTTCCTCCCGGAACAACCCGTACGGCCGTGTCCTACTGGCTTCCCTGCGCCCGCGCGGGTGGACTGAGGGGTGGGTCCGGGCAGCGGTCCGGACAGCGGACCGGACGCCGAGCCGGACCACCGAGCCAGACACGACCACCGAGCCAGACACCGAGCACCGGGGAGCGAGTATGCGTTGGGGAATCGCGGCCACCGTGGCGGCCGCCGCCGTCGGCACCGGGGCCGCCGTGCTGGTGATCGGCCGCCGGGCGTCCGAGCGGATGGTCCGCCCGGCCGAGGAGGCCCGCGCCCGCAGCGGCCCGGTGCTCGTCCGCGGTCTCGGCGCCGGCGAGGCCACCTTCACCCGCACCCCCGTGAGCGAGCGTCCCGGCCGCTGGGCGGTCGAGTGGGGCGAGGACGGCCACGCGGTCGTCGAGGAGGTCCTGCACCGCGACGGGCAGGGCGTCACCCGCCGCCTGGTGCGCGCCGACCGCGGCACCCTCACCCCCGGCACCGAGGTCCGCTTCACCCCCCGGGTCCACCTCGGCGACCCGGGGCAGGCGCTCGGCCTGCCGTTCGCCGAGACCGCCGTCGAGGGCGAGCTCGGCGCGATGCCCGCCTGGCGGCTGGACGGCAAGCGCGGCACCTGGGTGGTCCTGGTGCACGGCCCCGGCGCCGACCGCGCGCAGACCCTGCCCGTCCTGCCCGAGCTGCGACGCCTGGGCCTGCCCGTGCTCGCCGTCACCTACCGCGGCGACGCCGGCGCGCCCGCCTCCCCGGACGGCCTCGGCCACTTCGGCGAGACCGAGTGGCGGGACGTCGAGGCGGCGGTGCGCACCGCCCTGGACGCCGGCGCGGGCCGGGTCGTCCTCTACGGCTGGTCGCTCGGCGCCACGATGGTCCTGCACACCGCGGCCCGCTCGGACCTCGCCCCCTCGATCAGCAGCCTCGTCCTGGACTCGCCGGTGCTGGACTGGCCGGCCACCGCCCGCCGGGACGCCGCCCGGGCCGGCTTCCGGGGTGCGGCGGCCGAACTCGGCGCGCTCGCGGCCGAGGGCCGCACCGGCGTGGATCTGGCCGACTTCGCCCGTCTGGCGGAGGGTGCCGACCTGCGGGTGCCCACTCTGGTGCTGCACGGCCCCGACGACCCGGTGGCCCCGTTCGCCGCGGCCGAGCGCCTCGCCCACCGCCGCCCGGACGTGGTCAACCTCCAGGCCTTCCCCGGCGGCGACCACGCCGCGCTGTGGAACACCGACCCGGACCGTTACGCCGAGACCCTCCGCCGCTGGCTCACGCCGTTCTGCTGACGCGCTTCCGCCCCCCCTGGCGGGTGGATTCCGAGGCGCACCCGTTCCGTGTGGCATGAACCCGCCACATAGATCAAGCCAGCCGGTTTGGCCTCTGTTGCCCGATCTTGTCGAGCCCCCGCGCCCCCCGTCCGCCCCCCGTGGACAACCGGATGTGACAGATGGCCGGTACAAGGGGAAGACTGCTCGACGTGACGTCTCGGAATCCGCGCGACCGTGATGCCCCGCTCCCGCCGACGATCGGTACCGGTGCGACGGTGACCCGTCTCCCCGGAACGGCCCACCGCACCGCCGGCGCCAGGCCGGGGGCCCCGGGCGTACCCCGCCGACGAGGCCCCGCCCCCGCACCCGGCCGTGGCCGGGTCCCCGTTCCGGAGGGCTTCCCCGCCCCCGCCGAACTCGCTCCGCTGGCCCGCCGCATGCTGGTCGACGCCGTCCGGATCGCCCGCTGGGCCGGCGATCTCGACGAGGTCGACAAGCGCGGCGAACTGCTCCCCGACGACGCCCGCGCCGCCGGCCGCGCGCTCGCCATGACGGTGGGCGCCGCCGCCAAGGCGTGGGGCCAGGCCCTGCTGGTCGGCCTGGTCGAGGCCCGGGACGGCGGCGCCGGCCCCGGCTGGCGCCTGCACGCCTGGGAGCACGACGACGAGGCGGTGGTCCGCGGCTGGTCGGCGCTGTTCGACGCCTGGACGCTGCTCGCCCCGGTCCCGCCCGCCGCCCTGCGCGGCGTCTTCGCGGTGCTCGCCGGGCAGGCCGTCGACCAGGCGCCGCAGCTGCTCTCCTTCCTCCATCTGGTGGACGGCCCGGTGGCCGACGCCGAACTGCTGGAACTGCTGCGGCGCGGCCTGGACGAGCGCCGGGTCGGCGGCGGCGAGGGCACCTTCGGCCTCTCGCCCGTCCCGCACGCGGCCTCCGCCGTCTCCGCCGTGCGCGGCACCTGCCGCGAGCCGCAGATCGACACCCCGGCCTCGCCGGCCGACGTCGCCGCCGTCCTGGACTGGATGCTGGACGGCCTGGCCGCCGTCGGCGCGCTGGTCCGCCGGGACAACGCGGCCGAGCTCTCCCCGCTCGGGCACTGGGCGGTGCGGGCCAAGCTGGAGGAGATCTGCACCGTCGCGCAGACCGCCGCCGGCCACATCGAGCAGAGCGCGCTGGCGCTGCTGAGCGCCTGCGCCGACTACTCGCCGGGCCCGGCCCGCGCCGAGTACCGGGCCTGGCTGGCCGCCCGCCCGGCCGACCGGGCGGTGGCCGAGCTGCTGGAGGCCGCGCAGGGTGAGGACGCCCTGGTGCGCGGCCTGGCCTTCGAGGCGCTGCGGGTGGCCGGCGTGACCGCCGAGCAGGCCGTCCGGGCCGCCGTCGACGAGCCGGTGCTGCGCCCCTACGCGCTGCTCTGGCTGGCCGAGCGCTCGGACGAGGGGGTCTCCCCGGCCGATGTGCTGGGCGCGGAGGACGCCGCCTGGCTCTGGGTGGACACCGCCGCGGCCGTGCTCGACCACGGGGAGACGGAACTGCTCGTCGGCCACGTCGAGGGCGCCTCGGCCGGCGACCCGGTGCGGCTGTTCGCCCGGGCCCGGCAGTCCGGGCACCCGCGGGCGGCCTCGGTGCTGACCGCGGTCTCCGGCGTCCACCCGGACCCGGGGGTGGCCCGCGCGGCCCGCCGCTCGGCCTTCAGCGTCCACCGCGGCGGCGCGTAGCGCCCCCGAGTCCCGGACACGCGCAAGGGCCCGGCTCCCCGAGGGGAGCCGGGCCCTTGCGCATGCCCGAGGGGGACCGTCAGCCGATCCGCGACTCCGCGCGGCGGGCCCGGACGTCGCCGACCTTCTGGCCCACCTTGCGGCGGATCACCAGCAGCGGCGCCATCGCGGCGAGTGCGATCTGCGCGAACGCGCCGATGTGCATCAGGTTGTCGCCGCCCGGCAGGCCGGTCGCCCAGGCCGCCAGGCAGCCGATCGAGACCACGATCCAGCAGAGCGTCGCGGTGGCCAGCAGGCCCTGCGGCTTCGGGTACTCGATCCGGCTGACCATCAGGTACGCCGCGCCGAAGATGGCGAGCAGACCGGGCAGGAACGGCGGGTCGAGCAGCACGATGGCGATCACCGTCATGGCGCCCATCGGGCAGGGCATGCCCTGGAACACCCCGGGTCGCATCTTGACGGCGGAGAAGCGGGCGAGCCGCAGCACCACCGCGAGCAGCACGGTCAGCGCGATCAGCGCCGACAGCCGGCTGTTGGAGCCGGGCGAGACCATGCCCCAGACCGCGACGAAGTAGGCCGGCGCGATGCCGAAGCTGATCAGGTCGGCCAGGTTGTCGAGCTCG
This sequence comes from Kitasatospora sp. NPDC058032, assembly GCF_042885845.1. Lineage (NCBI taxonomy): Bacteria > Bacillati > Actinomycetota > Actinomycetes > Kitasatosporales > Streptomycetaceae > Kitasatospora > Kitasatospora sp. NPDC058032. The sequence continues at coordinate 82,293 of NZ_JBHVRK010000020.1, forward strand.
GCCCCGAGCGCGGAGGAGCGCAGCTTGCGCGCCACCAGCCCGTCGAACAGGTCGCACATCGAGCCGATCAGCAGCAGCGTCACCGCGGTGGCGGCGCTGTGCTTGTCCGGCGCGGCGTCCGGGTTGGTGATGTGCGGGACGAGCACCCCGGTGGTGATCGAGTAGATCGCCAGGAAGCCGCAGACGGCGTTCCCCAGGGTCAGGAAGTCGGCGGTCGACAGGTGCTGCGGCGAGCGCGGCTGGCGCAGCTCGCGGTCGCGGGCCCAGCGGCGGCGGCGCAGGGCCGTCTCCTCGTCGTCCAGGCCGACGATCGTCTCAGGATCAGTCACGGTCAAGGCGCGTCACCCCGGCGGTGGTCTTCTGGCCGACCTCGACGCCGACCTCGACGCCGGCCGGCAGGTAGGTGTCGACCCGGGACCCGAACCGGATCAGACCGATCCGCTCGCCCTGCTCGACCTTGGTACCGGCGTCCACGTACGGCACGATGCGGCGCGCCACGGCGCCCGCGATCTGCACCATCTCGATGTCGCCGAGCTCGGTGTCGAAGTGCCAGACGACCCGCTCGTTCTGGTCGCTGTCCTTGTTGAACGCGGGCACGAAGCCACCGGGCACGTGCTCGACGGAGGCCACGGTGCCGGGCAGCGGGGCCCGGTTGACGTGGACGTTCAGCGGGCTCATGAAGATCGCCACGCGGGTCCGGCCGTCCGGCCACGCGTCGATGCTCTGGACCACGCCGTCGGCGGGGGAGATCACTCTGCCCGTGCCGATCTCACGCTCGGGGTCGCGGAAGAACCACAGCATGCCGGCGCCGAGCGCACAGGCGGGTACCGCCGCCAGGGCCCACTTGCCACTGCGCCGGGTGAGGGCGGTGGTCACGGCGGCCGTGGCGAGGGTGGGGACGAACCAGGGGGTGGCTCCGCGCGCGATGGTCACGCGGGGTCGCCGACCGGCCGTCGTGGCTGCGAGGGCATCGCGGTCCGTGACGGAGGTGTGAGGGGACGGGCTGATGGGCATCGAAGACCTTTGTCGCGGGGGATCATGGCCGCTGGACGGGGGCCACCGCGGGATCGGGTAAGAGAGGGACGTCTGCTGTCCCGGTGGATGCTATCGGGAGCAGACGGTGGGTGGGCAACCCGCCTGCTCGTCATGTGACCTGGCGGAGACGCGGCAGCGTCCCTTCTGTACGACCGTAGCTCGCCCCGCTCCGGTTCCCAAGGGACCGGGCGAAGCTGGTGACTCATGTCTCAACCGTGCCCGTACGGCCGTTCGGAGCCGTCCGCCGGGGGCAGCCGGGGGCACGTCCGGAGCACGGCGAGGGGATGCCGGAGCGGCCGCAGGGCGCGTGACAGCAGCTGTACGCCCTGTGGCCGCTCCGGTGGGCCGTGCCGGACCCGGGGCGGACCAGGCGACCGGGTCGGGGCACGGCGTCCTGCCGGGACGGGCCCGCACGCCCGTCGACCGGCGGCTCGGGTGACCTGTCGGTCACTGCGCGATGCGGTACTCCTCCAGCAGCCGGCGCCCGACGATCATCTTCTGGATCTCCGCAGTACCTTCACCGATCAGCAGCATCGGGGCCTCCCGGTAGAGCCGCTCGATCTCGTACTCCTTGGAGAAGCCGTAGCCGCCGTGGATCCGGAAGGCGTCCTCGACGACCTCCTTGCAGTACTCGGAGGCGAGGTACTTGGCCATGCCGGCCTCCAGGTCGTTGCGCTCGCCGCCGTCCTTCTTGCGGGCGGCCATGACCATCATCTGGTGGGCGGCCTCGACCTTGGTGGCCATCTCGGCGAGCTTGAACTGGATCGCCTGGTGCTCGGCGATCTTCTTGCCGAAGGTGGTGCGCTGCTGGGCGTAGGCGATGCCCAGCTCGAAGGCGCGCCGGGCGACGCCGCAGCCGCGCGCGGCCACGTTGACCCGGCCGACCTCGACGCCGTCCATCATCTGGTAGAAACCGCGGCCGGGGACGCCGCCGAGGATCCGGTCGGCCGGGACGCGGACGTCCTGGAGGACCAGCTCGGTGGTGTCGACGCCCTTGTAGCCCATCTTCTCGATCTTGCCGGGCACGGTGAGGCCGGGGACGGTCGGGTTCGGTCCGAAGCCCGGCGTCTTCTCGATCAGGAAGGTGGTCATGTTCCTGTAGGGGGTGGAGCCGCCCTCGTCGGTCCGGCACAGCACCGCGACCAGGGTGGAGGTGCCGCCGTTGGTCAGCCACATCTTCTGGCCGTTGAGGACGTAGAACTCCCCGTCCTCGCCGTCCTTGACACCCTTGGTGGTGATCGCGGCGACGTCGGAGCCCAGGCCCGGCTCGGACATCGAGAAGGCGCCGCGGACCTCGCCGGTCGCCATCCTCGGCAGGAAGTGGTCCTTCTGCTCCTGGGTGCCGTGCGCGTTGATCATGTGCGCCACGATGAAGTGGGTGTTGACGATGCCGGAGACGGACATCCAGCCGCGGGCGATCTCCTCCACCACCAGGGCGTAGGTGAGCAGCGACTCGCCGAGGCCGCCGTACTCCTCGGGGATGGTCAGGCCGAAGAGGCCGAGCTGCTTCATGCCCTCGACGATCGCGGCGGGGTACTCGTCCTTGTGCTCCAGCTCGGTCGCGACCGGGATGATCTCCTTGTCGACGAACCCGCGCACGGTGGCGAGGATGTCCCGCTGGATCTCGGTGAGGCCGTCGGTCTGCGCGAGGCGTCCCATCGTGCGGCTCCTGTCATGACTGAGGGAAAAGAGAAGAGGAGTGAGGGGGCGGGGGCTCCGCGGGCGTGGCTTCCGCGGAGCCCCCGTGAACCGGGTCGGGGCACGGCCGATGACGGCGGCCGGCCCGTCCGGGGCTTTTTCCTTCGGGGGGGGGCTCAGTCGAGCGGGACGGGGCGGCCGGGCTGCTCGCCGCCGCGCGCCTCGATGTACGTCGCGGTCGGCACCATCACCTTGCGGCGGAAGACGCAGACGACCGTGCCGTCCTGCTTGTAGCCCTTGGTCTCGACGTACACGATGCCCCGGTCGTCCTTGGACTTGGACGGCCACTTGTCGAGCACGGTGGTCTCGCCGTAGATCGTGTCGCCGTGGAAGGTCGGCGCGACGTGCCGCAGCGACTCGATCTCCAGGTTGGCGATCGCCTTGCCGGAGACGTCCGGGACGGACATCCCCAGCAGCAGCGAGTAGACGTAGTTGCCCACCACCACGTTGCGGCCGAAGTCGGTCGTCCGCTCCGCGTAGTCGGCGTTCAGGTGGAGCGGGTGGTGGTTCATGGTGAGGAGGCAGAAGAGGTGGTCGTCGTACTCGGTGACCGTCTTGCCGGGCCAGTGCTTGTACACCGCGCCGACCTCGAACTCCTCGTAGGTGCGTCCGAACTGCATGTCTCAGTGGTCCTTGGGGTCGGGGCTCTCAGGCCTGCGGGGGCTCGAACGTGGAGGTGCGCTGCAGACCGGCGGCCCGGCCCTTGCCGGAGACGACCAGCGCCATCTTGCGGCTGGCCTCGTCGATCATCTCGTCGCCGAGCATCGCCGAGCCCTTGAAGCCGCCGGCCTCGGAGGTGCACCAGTCGTAGGCGTCGAGGATCAGCTCGGCGTGGTCGTAGTCCGCCTGGGAGGGCGAGAAGATCTCGTTGGCGGCGGCGACCTGGTCCGGGTGCAGCACCCACTTGCCGTCGAAGCCCAGCGCGGCGGCGCGGCCGGCCACCTCGCGGTAGCCCTCCTGGTTGCGGATCTGCAGGTAGGGGCCGTCGATCGCCTGGAGGTCGTGGGCGCGGGCGGCCATCAGGATGCGCATCAGGATGTAGTGGTAGGCGTCGGCCGAGTAGCCGGGCGGCTGCTCGCCGACCACCAGGGACTTCATGTTGATCGAGGCCATGAAGTCGGCCGGGCCGAAGATGATGGTCTCCAGCCGGGGCGAGGCCTGGGCGATGGCGTCGACGTTGATGAGGCCCTTGGCGTTCTCGATCTGCGCCTCGATGCCGATCCGGCCGACCTCGAAGCCCATGGTCTTCTCGATCTGGGTGAGCAGCAGGTCGAGCGCCTTGACCTGCTCGGCGTCCTGGACCTTGGGCAGCATGATGCAGTCGAGGTTGGGGCCCGCGCCCTCGACGACGGTGATCACGTCGCGGTAGGTCCAGTGGGTGGTCCAGTCGTTGACCCGCACGACGCGGGTCTTGCCGCCCCAGTCGCCGTTGTTCAGCGCGTCGACGATCGAGTGCCGGGCGCTCTCCTTGACCAGCGGGGCGCAGGCGTCCTCCAGGTCGAGGAAGACCTGGTCGGCGGGCAGGCCCTGGGCCTTCTCCAGGAAGCGCGGGTTGCTGCCGGGTACGGCGAGGCAGGAGCGGCGCGGGCGCAGGCGGTTGACAGTCATGGTGGGAGAGGGTCCTTCCGGGTCAGCTGGTCGTCGTGGCCGGGGCCGGCGTCCAGGGCTGGAGCCTGTTGGCCAGCCGGATCTCGTCCACGATCCGGCCGATGATGGTGGTGATGCCGAAGTCCTTCGGGGTGAAGACGGCGGCGACGCCGGCGGCCCTGAGGGCCTCGCCGTCCGCTGCCGGGATGATGCCACCCACGATCACCGGGACATCCTCCACCCCGGCGCGGCGCAGCCGGTGCAGCACGTCCGGGACCAGCTCGGAGTGGGCGCCGGAGAGGATCGACAGGCCCACGCAGTGGACGTCCTCGGCGACGGCGGCCGAGACGATCTGCTCGGGGGTGAGCCGGATGCCCTGGTAGACCACCTCGAAGCCGGCGTCGCGGGCCCGGACGGCGATCTGCTCGGCCCCGTTGGAGTGACCGTCCAGGCCGGGCTTGCCGACCAGCAGGCGCAGCTTGCCGGCGCCCAGCTCGGCGGCGGTCGCGGCGACCGCCTCGCGGACCGCGGCCAGCTCGCCGCCGGGCTCGGCGGCGACCGCGACCGGGGCGCCGCCGACGCCGGTGGGCGCGCGGTACTCGCCGAACACCTCGCGCAGCGCGAAGGCCCACTCGCCGGTGGTGACCCCGGCCCGGGCGCAGGCCAGGGTGGCCGGCACCAGGTTGGCGTCGGTGGCGGCGACGGCCTTGAGCTCCTCCAGGGCGCGCAGCGCGGCGGCCTCGTCGCGCTGCCCGCGCCAGGCCTCCAGGGCGGCCAGCACGGACTGCTCGGCGGCCGGGTCGACGACCGTGATCGCGGTGTCGAGGTCGGCCGTGAGCGGGCTCTCCTCGGTGGTGTCGAAGCAGTTCACCCCGATGATCCGGTCCTCGCCGGACTCGATCCGGGCCCGGCGGGCCGCGTGCGAGGCGACCAGGTTGGACTTCAGGTAGCCGGACTCGACGGCCGGGATCACCCCGCCCATCCCCAGCACCTTGGCGATCTCGGCCTCGGCGCCGGCCAGCAGCTCGGCGGTCTTGGCCTCGACGACGTCGGAGCCGTTGAAGAGGTCCCCGTACTCCAGCAGGTCGGACTCGTAGGCGAGCACCTGCTGGATCCGCAGCGACCACTGCTGGTCCCACGGGCGGGGCAGCCCGAGCGCCTCGTTCCAGGCGGGCAGCTGGACGGCGCGGGCGCGGGCGTCCTTGGAGAGGGTGACGGCGAGCATCTCCAGCACGATCCGCTGGACGTTGTTCTCCGGCTGCGCCTCGGTCAGGCCGAGCGAGTTCACCTGGACGCCGTAGCGGAACCGGCGCTGCTTGGGGTCCTCGATGCCGTACCGCTCGCGGGTGACCTTCTCCCAGAGCCGGCCGAAGGCCCGCATCTTGCACATCTCCTCGACGAACCGCACGCCGGCGTTGACGAAGAAGGAGATCCGGGCGACCACCTCGCCCATCCGCTCGGCCGGCACCTGGCCGGAGTCGCGGACGGCGTCCAGCACCTCGATCGCCGTGCACATCGCGTAGGCGATCTCCTGGACCGGGGTGGCCCCGGCCTCCTGGAGGTGGTAGCTGCAGATGTTGATCGGGTTCCACTTGGGGATGCTCCCGACCGTGTAGGCGATCATGTCGGTGATCAGCCGCACCGAGGGGCCGGGCGGGAAGACGTGCGTCCCGCGCGACAGGTACTCCTTGACGATGTCGTTCTGGGTGGTGCCGGTGAGCGCGGCGATGTCGGCGCCCTGCTCCTCGGCGACCACCTGGTAGAGCGCCAGCAGCCACATCGCGGTGGCGTTGATGGTCATCGAGGTGTTGGTGCGTTCGAGCGGGATGCCGTCGAACAGGGCCCGCATGTCGCCGACGTGGCCGACCGGGACGCCGACCCGGCCGACCTCGCCGCGGGCGAGGACGTGGTCGGAGTCGTAGCCGGTCTGGGTCGGCAGGTCGAACGCCACCGAGAGGCCGGTCTGGCCCTTGGCCAGGTTCCGCCGGTACAGCGCGTTGGAGTCCGCGGCCGTGGAGTGCCCGGCGTAGGTGCGCATCAGCCAGGGGCGGTCGCGCTTCTGATCACTCATCAGGTCACCCTCAGATGTTCCGGAAGCGGTTGATCGCGTCGACGTGCCGGGCGCGCAGCTCGGCGTCGCGCACACCCAGGCCCTCCTCGGGGGCCAGGCAGAGCACGCCGACCTTGCCCTGGTGCTTGTTGTGGTGCACGTCCAGCGCGGCCTGGCCGGTCTGCTCCAGCGGGTAGACCTTGGAGACGGTCGGGTGGATCTTCCCCTTGGCGACCAGCCGGTTGGCCTCCCAGGCCTCGCGGTAGTTGGCGAAGTGCGAGCCGACGATCCGCTTGAGCGACATCCACAGGTACCGGTTGTCGTACTGGTGCATGAAGCCGGAGGTGGAGGCGCAGGTGACGATGGTGCCGCCCTTGCGGGTGACGTAGACGCTCGCGCCGAAGGTCTCCCGGCCGGGGTGCTCGAAGACGATGTCGACGTCCTCGCCGCCGGTCAGCTCGCGGATCCGCCCGCCGAGCCGCTTCCACTCGCGCGGGTCCTGGGTCTGCTCGTCCTTCCAGAACCGGTAGCCCTCGGCGGAGCGGTCGATGATCGCCTCGGCGCCCATCGCCCGGCAGATGTCGGCCTTCTGCGGGCTGGAGACGACGCAGATCGGGGTGGCGCCGCCGGCCAGCGCGTACTGGGTGGCGTAGGAGCCGAGGCCGCCGCTGGCGCCCCAGATCAGCACGTTGTCGCCCTGCTTCATGCCGGCGCCGTTCTGCGAGACCAGCTGGCGGTAGGCGGTGGAGTTGACCAGGCCGGGGGAGGCGGCCTCCTCCCAGGTCAGGTGGGCGGGCTTGGGCATCAGCTGGTTGGTCTTCACCAGGGCCAGCTGGGCGAGGCCGCCGAAGTTGGTCTCGAAGCCCCAGATCCGCTGCTCCGGGTCCATCATCGTGTCGTTGTGGCCGTCGGAGGACTCCAGCTCGACGGAGAGGCAGTGCGCGACCACCTCGTCGCCCGGCTTCCAGGCGTTGACCCCGGCACCGGTGCGCAGCACCACGCCGGCGAGGTCCGAGCCGACGACGTGGTACGGCAGGTCGTGGCGCGCGGTGAGCGGGGAGAGCCGGCCGTAGCGCTCCAGGAAGCCGAAGGTGGAGACCGGCTCGAAGATCGAGCTCCACACGGTGTTGTAGTTCACGGCGCTCGCCATCACGGCGACCAGGGCCTCACCCGGGCCCAGTTCGGGCAGTGCGACCTCGTCGAGGTGGAGGGACTTGCGGGGGTCCTTGTCGCGGCTGTCGAGGCCGGCGAACATCTGCTCCTCGTCCTTGTGGAGCGTCACCGCCCGGTAGGACTCCGGCAGCTTCGCGTTGGCGAAGTCCGCCGAGGTGCTGTCGGGGCTGAGGATCGCGTCGAGGATTTCCTTCATGGCTGCCTCCGAAGGCGTACCTGTGTGAGGGCACAGGGCGTCTGGGGGAGCCGGGAGCGGACACCGGCTTCGCTGAACGGGGTGGTGGGTGGGTGGCTGGTGGGCCCGGCACTGCGGTGGGTCGCTCCCGGGGTTGGGGGAGCGCCGGTACGACGGCGCGCCGAGGTGGGGAGCCGCGGCGCCGCGACTGGTGGGTAACAAGGTAGTGGCACCCTGTGCCACTCGTAAAGACACGGCGTGCCAGCAATTCCGGTGGGCCGCGACCCCCTCGGCGGGGCCTGCGAAGGGCATGGGAAGGGCCCGCGCCGATGGTTCGGCGCGGGCCCTGGAAACTGCTGTGAGCTGCGAAAACTCCAGTGATCAGGCCTGCTTGGCGCCCTCCAGGGCGGCCCGCACGGCGTCCACCACGACCTCCAGCGGGGCGTCCGTCCGGGCGACTGTGATGAGCACCTCACCTCCGGGGCCGGCACTCAGTGCGCTCGCCGTCGCGGCCTCCGCCTCGGTCGCACTGGCACCGGGTGCCACCACGGCGCCGCGCCGCCGCGCGCCCGGCGAGCTGGACGCCCAGAAGGTCCGCCGGATCACCTCGAAGGAGTGGTCCAGCTGCGCCTCGACGTCGCCCCGGCCGCCCGCCCGCAGCCAGCGCCGCAGCACGTGGTTGTGGGCCGCGACCACGGCCGCCGCCGACACCTCGGCCAGCATCGAGTCGTCCTCGCCGCCGCGCTGCCAGCCCGAGGGGATCTCCCCGGCGGTGTCGAAGCGGCCCAGCAGGTACCGGGTGAACAGCCGCTCGTAGCGGGCCACCACGGCGATCTCCCGCTCGCGCAGCGCCGGCACCTGACGGATCAACTGGTACCGCGCGACCGACACCCCGGGCGTGGAGGCGTACATCCGCAGCACCTCCTTGATGCCCCGGCAGACCACGTCCAGCGGGTGCTCCTCCGGCTCGGCACTGGCCAGCAGGTCGGCCACCCGGACCAGGGTGTCGTCGTGGTCCGGGAAGATCGCCTCCTCCTTGGACCGGAAGTACCGGAAGAAGGTCCGCCGGGCCACCCCGGCCGCCGCCGCGATCTGGTCGACCGTGGTCTCCTCGTAGCCCTGCGAGGCGAACAACTCCATGGCGGCGGTGGCCAGATCCTGACGCATCTGCTGGCGCTGCGCCGCCGCCCGGCGGCTGCCCGGGCCCCCGTCCTGGCCGGTCCCGGCCGGCCGGCCGTCGCGCGCCGGGGCGGATTGCTGCGGGGAGACTGACTGAACCCGATCCATGCCCGGAACGCTACACGTCCCCGGCGCCGCGCCCGGGGGTCTTCCCCGGCGGACCGGGGGGACCGGCCCACCCGCCGCGGGTCCGGGCCGGCGCGCCGGGACCGCGCCCGGCCCCCAGCCGGGCCGCTCCGGGCGCAGCGGCGGCCGGCCGGGCCGTCCCCCGGAGGGCGGCGGGGTGGTCATCGGCGCGCGTGGTCGCGGAAGCCGCGGCCGGTCTTGCGGCCCAGGCAGCCGGCCGCCACCAGGTGCTCCAGCAGCGGCGCCGCGGCCAGGCCCGGCTCCCGGAACTCCCGGTGCAGCACCTGCTCGATGGTCAGCGAGACGTCCAGGCCGACCACGTCCAGCAGCTCGAACGGGCCCATCGGGTACCCGCAGCCGAGCTTCATCGCGGTGTCGATGTCGTCCACCGTCGCGTAGTGCTCCTGGAGCATCCGCACCGCGTCGTTCAGGTAGGGGAAGAGCAGCGCGTTGACGATGAACCCGGCCCGGTCCCCGCACTCCACCGGGTGCTTGCGGACCTTCGCGCACAGCTCCAGCACGGTCGCGGTGACGTCCGGGGCGGTCAGCACCGTGGAGACCACCTCCACCAGCCGCATCGCCGGCGCCGGGTTGAAGAAGTGCATGCCGATCACGTCCTGCGGCCGCGAGGTGGCCGAGGCGCAGCCGATCACCGGCAGCGAGGAGGTGGTGGTGGCCAGCACCGCGCCCGGCTTGACGATCGCGTCCAGGGTGGCGAACAGCTCGCGCTTGACCGCCAGGTCCTCGGCGACCGCCTCCACCACCAGGTCCACCCCGGCCAGCTCGTCGTACCGTCCGACCGGAGTGACCAGTGCCAGCGCGGCGTCCCGCTGCTCCGCGGTCAGCCGGCCCTTGCTGACCGAGCGCTCCAGCGACTTCGCCAGCTGCGCCTTGGCCCGCTCCGCCTTCTCCTGGCCGCGGGCGGCCAGCAGCACCGGGAGCCCGGCCTTGGCGAACACCTCGACGATGCCGGTGGCCATGGTGCCCGAGCCGCAGACGCCGATGCCGCGCACCTCCCGCCCGGGGGCCTTCGGCCGCGCCGGGCCGGTGGCGGCGTCGACGGCCTTCGAGGAGCCGGGCGCCTCGTAGGCGTAGAAGCCGCGGCCGGACTTGCGGCCCAGCAGCCCGGCGGCGACCAGCTGGCCGAGGATCGGCGCGGGCGCGTGCAGCCGGTCCTTCGACTGCTCGTACATCGCCTCCAGGACGGTCCGGGCGGTGTCCACGCCGATCAGGTCGAGCAGCGCCAGCGGGCCCATCGGCAGGCCGCAGCCGAGCCGCATCGCGGCGTCGATGTCCTCCCGGGTGGCGTACCGGGACTCGTACATCGCGGCGGCCTGGTTGAGGTAGGCGAAGAGCAGGCCGTTGACCACGAAGCCGGGCCGGTCGCCGGCCGCCACCGGCTCCTTGCCGAGGTCCCGGGCGAGGGCCGCGGCCTGCTCGGCCACCTGCGGGGAGGTGAGCACGGTGCGCACCACCTCGACCAGCTTCATGGTGTGCACGGGGTTGAAGAAGTGCAGGCCGAGCACCCGGTCCGGGCGGGCGGTGGCGGCGGCGATCCGGGTCACCGACAGCGCGGTGGTGCCGGTGGCCAGCACGGTGCCGGCCGGGCAGATCCGGTCCAGCTCGGCGAAGAGCTCCCGCTTGAGCTCCAGCCGCTCGGGGACCTCCTCGATCACCAGGGCGGCCTCGGCGGCGGCCTCCAGCGCGTGGCCGACGGTGATCCGGGCCAGCAGCCCGGCCCGCTCCTCGGCGGTGAGCCGCTCGCGGGCCACCGCGTGCGCGGTGGCCTCCTCGATCCGGGCCAGCGCCCGGGCGGCCGAGGCCTCGTCGGCCTCGATGCCGATCACCCGGCGGCCGCTCCTGGCGACCGCGACCGCGACGCCGGAGCCCATCGTGCCGAGGCCGACCACGGCGACCGTGGGGAAGGGACGCTCCATCTGTCCTGACTCCTTGTCATGGAAGACCCGCGCGCGCTCCGGAGGGCGCGCCCTTCGGAGGAGGGTCCGCGCGCGGGGGCGGGGGATGACGGTTGCGGCCACCGCGCCGCCGCCGGTCCGCTCCGGCGGTGCTGCGGGTGTGCCGTGGTGCTCAGGCGCTCGACGTGGGGCAGCGGCTCTGAACACGGAGGAGAGAAGTCCCGGCTGCGGCCGCGGTCCGCGGCGCCCGCCGGTGCACGAGAGCACCGTCGCGCGCCGCCCGCTCCGCGCGAGTCCCGCGCGGCGGACGGCGCCCCCGTCGGTGCGGCTCCCGAAGCCCGACGGTGGTGCGTGCCGACACTGTAGCGAAGCTACCGGCCGGTAGGAAGGGGGTCGGGCGCTGATTCTCCGCTGCTCACGGGCGGGCGATCACCCGCACGGGGGACGGGGGTGGACGGACGTCCGTTCGGACCACCCGATAGGGGAGTTACGCGCCCCCGCGGGCCGGGGGAGCATGAGGTCATGAGCACCGGAACCGTCTCCGCGGGCCGTCCCGATCCGTCCGCAGAGTCCAGCAAGGGGGCCGGGTCCAGCAGGGGGGCCGGGTCCAGCAGGGAGTCCGACCGGGCGTCCGCCGCCGGGCCCGAGGGCGGCGCCGTGCCGCCCCGGGTCGACCGGGCCGAGCGCGGGGAGCGCGCCCAGTTGGCGGTCGACCGGCTGCGGACCGCCGGGGTCGAGGCGGTCGCCGTCACCTGGGTGGACAACGCCGGGATCACCCGGGTCAAGGCGGTGCCGCTCGGCGGCCTGGTGCACGCGGCCCAGTGGGGCGTCGGCACGGCCCCCTGCTTCGACGTCTTCCTCGCCGACGACACCATCGTCACCAGCCCGCTGATCGGCGGCCCCATCGGGGACCTGCGGCTCTACCCCGACGTCGAACGGATCGTGCCGCTCGCCGCCCAGCCGGGCTGGGCCTGGGCGCCGGGGGACCGCTACACCCAGGGCGGCGCCCCGCACCCGGGCTGCCAGCGGCTCTTCGCCCGCCGGGCGGTCACGGCCGCCGCCGAGCAGGGGCTGACGCTGAAGGCCGGAATCGAGATCGAGTGGGTGGTCGCGCTGGCCGGCCCGCCCGGGGAGGAGCCCCGCTATCCGACGGCCGGCCCGGCCTACGGCATGCAGCGGCTGACCGAGCTCTCCGACTACCTGCGCGACGTGCTGCGCGCCCTCGGCGAGCAGGGCCTGACCGTGCTCCAGATCCACCCCGAGTACGCGGCGGGCCAGTTCGAGGTCTCGCTCGCCCCCGAGGGTCCGGTCGAGGCCGCCGACACCTCGGTGCTGGTGCGGCAGACGATCCGCGCCGTCTCCGCCCGGCACGGTCTGCGGGTCTCCTTCGCCCCGGCGGTCGAGGCCGGTGGCGTCGGCAACGGCGGCCACCTCCACCTCAGCCTGTGGCGGGACGGCCGCAACCTCGCCCACGGCGGCCCCGGCCCGCACGGCCTCACCGCCGAGGCCGAGGGCTTCCTCGCCGGGGTGCTCGGCGCGCTGCCCGAACTGCTGGTGCTCGGCTGCTCCAGCCCGGCCGGCTACCTGCGGCTGGTCCCCTCGCACTGGGCCGGCGCCTACCAGTGCTGGGGCCTGGAGAACCGGGAGGCCGCGCTGCGGCTGGTCGCCGGCTCCACCGGTGAGCGCGCCTCGGCCGCCAACGCGGAGGTCAAGTGCTTCGACGCCACCGCCAACCCCTATCTGGCGGTCGGCGGGGTGATCACCGCCGGCCTCGCCGGCCTTGACCAACGGCTGGCGCTGCCACCGGAGTTCACCGGCGACCCGGCGCAGGCCGAGCCCGGCGCCGTCCCCCGGCTGCCCTCCGGCCCGGGCGAGGCGCTCGCCGCCTACCGCCGGTCCGCGCTGCTGCGCGAGGCGCTCGGCGAGGCCCTGTACGGGGCCGTGCTCGCCGTCCGGGAGGCCGAGGCCGACCAGTACGCCGACGCGCCCCCCGAGGAGCTGGCCGCCGCCACCCGCTGGCGGTACTAGCGGCGTGCTGGACGTCCCCGCGCTGGTCGACCACCACTGCCACAGCGTGGTGACGGCCGAACTCGCCGACGACGCGCTGGCGGGGCTGCTCACCGAGTCCGACCGCCCGCCGGCCCCCGGCACCTCGCCCTTCGACAGCGCGATCGGCCTCGCCGTGCGCCGCTGGTGTCCGCCCGCGCTCGGGCTGCCCGCGCACGCTTCGGCCGAGGAGTACCTCGCCCGGCGGCGCGAGCTCGGCGCCGTGCGGGCCACCGGCCGGCTGCTGGCCGCCGCCGGCCTGGACACCTGTCTGGTCGACACCGGGCTGACCGCCGCCGCCGGCCATCCGCTGCTGCCGCTCGGCGAGTTCGCCGAGGCGGCCGCCGTCCGGGTGCGCGAGGTGGTCCGGCTGGAGACGGTCGCCGAGACCGTCGCCGCCCCGCCCGGTGCCTGGGCCGGGGCCGTCCGCGAGGCGCTGGCCGAGGCGGCCGTCGGCGCCGTCGCGGTGAAGTCGGTGGTGGCCTACCGCAGCGGCCTGGCGGTGCCCGCCGAACGCCCCTCCCCGGCCGAGGTCGCGGGGGCCGCCGCCGGGCGGCAGCGCGCCGGGGGCGGCCGGGTCACCGACCCGGTGCTGCTGCGTGAACTGCTGTGGGCCGCCCTGGAGGTCTGCGCCGCGCTGCGGCTGCCGCTCCAACTGCACACCGGCTTCGGCGATCCCGACCTCACCCTGCACCTCGCCGACCCCTCCCTGCTGGCCGGCTTCGTGCGCGCCGCCGAGCCGAGCGGCGTCCCGCTGGTGCTGCTGCACGGCTACCCGTACCACCGGCAGGCCGCCTGGCTGGCCCAGGCCTTCCCGCTGGTGTACACCGACCTCGGCCTGACCACCTCCTACGTCGGCCCCCGGGCGGCGGCGGTGCTCGGGGAGATGCTGGAGCTGGCGCCGTTCGGCAAGCTGCTGTTCTCCACCGACGCCTACGGCCTGCCCGAGCTGTACCTGGTCGGCGCGGCCCAGTTCCGGCACGGCCTGGGCGCCCTGCTGGACGGCTGGCGCGCCGACGGCGCGTGCACCGCGGCCGACGCCGACCGGCTGGCCCGTCAGGTGGCGGCCGACAACGCCCGGCGACTGTACGCGCTCTGACCGTCCGCCGCTCCGGCTTGGCGGTGATCCGCCACTGGCCGTTTCCGGCCGCCCCGCACTCCTGTTCCGCCGTCGGCCCGGCTGACTAGGGTGTGGCTCCCGATGCCGCTGTGCTCTCGTGGTCGTCGGACCGCCCCGGCCTGCCCAGCAGAGGCGGAGTCATACCTTCCGTCGGTGGCGGGGTTGTGACGATTGGATGACTACCTCTTGCGGATTGCGACACTTGTTCACTAACGTCCCGATCATTCCAAGTGCACCTGCCAACCGCAGCTGCTGCATGACGACTCGGGAGGGCCAACCCCTATGAGTGTTCCTCGGATCAGCCGGACCCGGTATGCGGCGGTGGGTCTCGTCCTCGCCACCGCCGGCGCCCTCGCGCTGCCGACCGGCACCGCCGTCGCCGCCTCCGGGTCGCAGTCGACGACCGGTCCGCTGCTCAGCTACGTCGTCAACACCAAGGCCAACCACGGCCAGGTGCAGAAGGTCGAGAAGGCGGTCACGTCCCTCGGCGGCACCGTCGTGTACTCCTACGAGCAGATCGGCGTGGTGATCGCCCGCTCGAACGACACCCAGTTCGCCGCCAAGCTGCGGCAGGCCAAGGGCGTCGAGTCGGTCGGTGCCAGCCGCACCAAGGGCATCACCGCCTCCGAGGACCGGGTCGCCGAGGTCGTCGACGCCCCGGCCCCCTCCGCCGTCGCGGGCGAGGAGCCCCTCTGGGCCAACCAGTGGGACATGCGCCAGATCGGCGTGGACAAGGCCCACAAGCTGTCCCTGGGCAGCAACAAGGTCACCGTCGGCGTGCTGGACTCCGGCATCGACGGCACCCACGAGGACCTCGCCGCCAACGTCGACGCCTCGCAGTCGGTCTCCTGCATCGACGGCGGCAAGCCGAACACCGCCTGGGAGGCCTGGCAGCCGGGCGTCGACGGCGACCACGGCACCCACGTGGCCGGCACCATCGCCGCCGCCAAGAACGGCAAGGGCATCGAGGGCATCGCCCCGAACGTCAAGCTCGCCGCGGTGAAGGTCGTCGACGACGGCGGCTTCATCTACCCGGAGTACGCCATCTGCGGCTTCGTCTGGGCCGGTGAGCACAAGTTCAAGGTCACGAACAACAGCTACTTCGTCGACCCGTGGATGTTCAACTGCCAGAACGACGCCGACCAGGCGGCGATCTCCACCGCCGTCCGCCGCGCCGTCGAGTTCTCGCAGCGCAAGGGCGTCCTCAACGTCGCCGCGGCGGGCAACGAGAACATCGACCTCGCCCACAAGACCAAGGACGTCGCCAGCCCGGACGACACCACCCCGGTCGAGCGCCCGATCACCCAGGACTGCCTGAACCTGCCGACCGAGCTGGACGGCGTCGTCGCGGTCTCCTCGGTGGGCGTCAACGGCGAGAAGTCGTACTACTCCAGCTACGGCAAGGGCAAGGTCACCGTGGCCGCCCCCGGTGGCGACCGCCGCTACCAGATCCCGAACACCCCGGACAAGAACGGCCGCGTGCTGTCCACCATCCCGGGCGGCAAGTACGGCTACATGCAGGGCACCTCGATGGCCTCGCCGCACGCCGCCGGCGTGCTCGCCCTGCTCGCCAGCACCCACCCGTGGGCCAGCGCGGACGAGCTGACCGAGCTGCTCACCAACCAGGCCGAGTCGCACGCCTGCCCGTCGGCCCCGTACAACCCGGGCGGCGCCGGCGAGTGGACCGCCACCTGCGAGGGCGGCGCGGACGACAACGGCTTCTACGGCGCCGGCATCATCAACGCCGAGAAGGCGGCCCAGTGGTGGCGGTGAACCGGCGCTGACCGGTTGACACCCTGAGTCACGGCGACGGGGGCGGGACTTCGAGTCCCGCCCCCGTTCCGTTTGTCGTCCCCCGTGCCGTCCTACGGGCCGGCCCACGGGCCCGGATCACTCGAAGTGGTGCTCCCAGACCGTCTCCACCGACGGCTTGCCGTGCAGGTCCGGCACCTCCTGCAGCCAGGCCGGCCGCCCGGCCCTGCTCCGCGCGGCCCGCCGCCGGTCCGCCTCGCGCAGCTGCTCGGGGGTGGAGAACCCCTCCGGCAGCCATTCGCCGGAGAGCACCGCCCGCGCCGCCAGCTGGTTCACATAGGCCCGGCGCAGCTCCCCGACCGAGTCGAACCCCGGCTCGTCGGCCAGCCAGGCGTCCGGCACCAGCGCGACCACCTCCTCCAGCAGCCCGACCGTGACCAGCGGCCCGAGCTCCTCGTCGGCCAGCCGGACGTCCGGCCGGTACCCGCCGAGGGCGTGCGCGCTGAGGTCGTAGCGCTTGCCGACGGACGCCTCGGCGCCGGACCAGCGGTGGTGGAAGACCAGCGCGGCGCCGTTGTCGATCAGCCAGAGCCTGCCGTGCCAGACCATGAGGTTGGGGTTGTGCACCGTCCGGTCGACGTTCCCGGTGAGCGCGTCCAGCCAGATCACCCGGCCGGCCTCGACCGGGTCGACGTCGATCATGCCGGGCCGGAAGTCGCGGGAGCCGGGCAGCAGGTCCATGCCGAGGTTGATCCCGCGGCTGGCCCGCAGGATGTCCTGGACCTCGGGGTCCGGCTCGCCGTCGGCGACCGCCGGGTCGAAGTCGACCAGCCGCAGCTCGGGAACCCGCAGGCCGAGCCGCCGCGCCAGTTCGCCGACGATCACCTCCGCCACCAGCGCCTTGCGCCCCTGGGCGGCCCCGGTGAACTTCACCACGTAGGTGCCCAGGTCGTCGGTCTCCACCACGCCGGGAACGGAGCCGCCGGCCCGCAGCGGGTCGACGTATCGCACTGCTGTCACCTGTTCGAGCACACCCGCCACCCTAACGCCCGCTCCGCCGGGGAGGGCGCCGCCCGCCGCCGACGGCCCGCTGTGATTGGCTTGCCGGTACCACCCCGACGACCACCCGGCGCCGGGCGACCGCGAGCCGGGCCACCGGGCGCCGGACGACCGTGACAGGAGAGCACGACCATGGGACAGGTGCAGGCCACCACCGAGCGGGTCTACGACGCGGCCCCCGAGCGGGTGTACGAGGCCCTGGCCGACTACCAGGTGACCCGCCCCAAGCTGCTGCCCGCGCAGTACAGCGAGTACGAGGTCCGGGTCGGCGGCACCGGCGCCGGTACCCAGGTGCACTGGAAGCTGCAGGCCACCGAGAAGCGCATCCGCGACTGCCTGTTCACCGTCTCGGCGCCGCGCCCGGACCAGCTGGTGGAGAAGGACGCCAACTCCAGCATGGTGATCACCTGGACCGTCGCGGCGGCCGGCGAGGGCCGCTCGAAGGTCACCGTCACGGCCACCTGGCAGGGCGCCACCGGCATCGGCGGCTTCTTCGAGCGCACCTTCGCGCCCAAGGGCCTGAACCGGATCCACGACGAGGTGCTCACCAACCTGGCCGCCGTGGTGCGTTAGGCCCTGTCTCTTGGATCCTTGCCGGGGCCGACAAAGTCCAAGAGACAGGGTCTGGCCT
Source organism: Kitasatospora sp. NPDC058032 (assembly GCF_042885845.1). Classification (NCBI taxonomy): domain Bacteria; kingdom Bacillati; phylum Actinomycetota; class Actinomycetes; order Kitasatosporales; family Streptomycetaceae; genus Kitasatospora; species Kitasatospora sp. NPDC058032. The sequence goes on from NZ_JBHVRK010000020.1 coordinate 99,840, forward strand.
CGGCGGGTTCCGGCCTTCCGGATCCCACCCTCAACTCGTCCAGGGATTCGACGAGTTCGTCCACCCGTACGAGCGGCGTGCCGTACGGGTGGACGCCCCGCCACCTGCGGGTGACGACGGCGGCCGGCCGCGGTGCGGCCACCCTAGGCTCGCCGCCGTGCATATGACGATCCTTCACATTTCCCAGCCCGTCGACGGCGGAGTGGCCCGCGTCGTGGTCGACCTGGTCCGCGGCCAGCGCGCGGCCGGCCACCGGGTGCTGGTCGCCTGCCCCGCCGGCGGCCGGCTCGCCGAGGAGGCCGCCGCGGCCGGCGCGCTGGTCCGCGACTGGCCGGCCCGGCGCTCGCCCGGCCCCGCCACCACCGCCGCCGAGGCCTGGCGGGTGCGCCGGATCGTCCGGGCCGCCGGGCCGGACCTGGTCCACCTGCACAGCGCCAAGGCCGGACTGGCCGGCCGGCTGGCCGTGCGCGGCGCGGTGCCGACCGTCTTCCAGCCGCACGCCTGGTCCTTCGCCGCCGTCGACGGCCCGCTCGCCGCGGCCACCCTGCGCTGGGAGCGGTACGCGACCCGCTGGGCGCACCGGCTGCTCTGCGTCTCCGTCCAGGAGCGGGCCGACGGTGTCGCGGCCGGCCTGCACGCCGACTGGGCGGTGGTGCCCAACGGCGTGGACGTGCGCCACTACGCGCCCGCCGACCGCCGGGCCGCCCGGATCGCGCTCGGCCTGGAGCCGGCCGGACCGCTCGCGGTCTGCGTGGGCCGGCTCTGCCGCCAGAAGGGGCAGGACGTCCTGCTCACCGCCTGGCCCGAGGTGCGACGCCGGGTGCCGGGCGCCCGGCTGGCGCTGGTCGGCGGCGGCCCGGAGGAGGCCCGGCTGGCCGCCATGGCCCGGGAGGGCGCCGGGCCGTCCCGGGTCCGGCTGGTCGGCGACGTCGCCGACCCGAGGCCCTGGCTGGCCGCGGCCGACCTGGTGGTGCTGCCCTCGCGCTGGGAGGGCATGGCGCTGGCCCCGCTGGAGGCGATGGCCTGCGCCCGGCCGGTGCTGCTGACCGATGTGCCGGGGGCCCGTGAGTGCCTGCCGCCGTCCGAACGCGCGTCCGCCCTGGTGCCGTCCGAGGACGTGTCCGCACTCATCACCCGAATGGCCGAAGCGCTGTCCGATCCGATCGAATGCGAGCGGCGCGGCACCCGGCTGCGCGAGCACGCCGCGGCCCGTCATGACGTTCGATCGGTCGTCGAACAGGTCGACGCGCTCTACCGTGACCTGCTGGGCGCCGGGCGGGTGCCCGGGCGGCGCCGCGCCCGTGTCCCGCAGCGGATCTGATCGTTTCACATGCCGTGAATGCCCCGCCGCTCCGGCGCTGCCGTATTCGCACCCTCCACCGGTTGTGAGTGTGGGGGCCAAATCGGAAATACCTATTAATGGGCGGCTGGAATGAAACGGCAAGTCAACTTCCAGCATTCAAGCCGGTTTTCGGTAACGTCTGATTATGCCTGCTTCGTTTCGATTTCACGCCGGGAATTCGCGAGAAAACCGAAAGTCGCCAGCGGTAGCAGGTGCTGTCAGGACCGCGCTCACCGGGCCTGGACGGCCACCCCGGGCCATCGGGTACCGGACCGCCGTCACCCCGGGCACACAGCAGGGGAGTTCGTCCGCCGATGACCATTGATCACGACAGCGTGCCACGGCCCGGCCGGACCCTGGCCGGCCCGCGCCGCCCCGCCACCGGGCTGCTCGACCGTCCGACGCACGCCGACCGGATCCGCAGCGCCCCGCCGGTCCACCGGCACCGCCGCCCGGTCCGCGCCCGGCTCGCGCTGCCCGCCGCCCTGGTCGCCGTCGACGCCCTCGCCCTGTGCACCGCCACCGGCACCGCCAACCGCGTGCTCGACCCGGCCGTCCGGGTCGCGCCGCTGCTCGGTGTCGCCGCGCTGCTGCCCCTGCTGATCCTGCTCAACCTGGCCGGCGGCCTCTACCGCACCCGCCTGACCCTCTCCGTGCTCGACGAACTGCCCGCCCTCACCGCGCGGGCACTGGTCGCCGCCGCCTTCGCGATCAGCCTGGCCGGCTGCCTGGAGGGCCACTGGCCCGACTACGGCCCGGCCACCCCGGCCCGGCTCACCCTCCTGCTCGGCACCCAACTGGTGCTCTCCGTCTGCGGTCGCGCCGTCCTCTACCACCTGGTGCGCCGGATCCGCCGCAGCCGCCCCAGCGCCGTCCTGGTGCTCGGCGCCGGCCGGCTCGGCCGCCGGGTCGCCGCCGCCCTCAGCGAGCGCGGCGAGTACGGGATGCGCCCGGTCGGCTTCCTCGACGCCGACCCGCCGCTGCTCGCCGGCGACACCGACCTGCCCGTGCTCGGCGGCCGGGAGGTCCTGGAGCGCGAGGTCCGCCGCCACCGCGTCCAGCACGTGGTCGCCACCGCCGGCGCCGCCGACGAGGCCGAGACCGCCGCCACCCTGCGCGACGCCGCCCGGCTCGGCTGCCAGGTCTGGCTGGTCCCGGCGCTGCGCGAGTACGGCTCGCTCGCCGCCGGGCGGCTGGCCGGCGCCGACCAGCTCTGGGGCTTCCCCTGCCTGCGGGTCGGCCGCGCCGCGATGCGCCGCCCCGGCTGGGCCGCCAAGCGGACCCTGGACGTGACCGCCGCCGCGATCGGCCTGCTGCTGCTCGCGCCGGTGCTCGCCCTGTGCGCGCTCGCCGTCCGCTTCGACACCGGCCCCGGCGTCCTCTTCCGCCAGCAGCGCACCGGGCTCGACGGCCGGGTCTTCACCCTCCTCAAGTTCCGCACCCTGCGGCCGAGCAACGAGCACGAGTCCGCCACCCGCTGGAACATCTCCCAGGACCACCGGATGGGCGCCGTCGGCCGGCTCATGCGCCGCAGCTCCCTCGACGAGCTCCCGCAACTGTGGAACGTGCTGCGCGGCGACATGAGCCTGGTCGGCCCCCGCCCCGAACGCCCCTACTTCGTCATGCGGTTCAGCCAGGCCTACCCCGAGTACGCGGACCGCCACCGCGTCCCGGTCGGCCTCACCGGCCTCGCCCAGGTCAACGGCCTGCGCGGGGACACCTCGATCGAGGACCGGGCCCGCTTCGACAACCGCTACATCGAGAGCTGGAGCCTCTGGCAGGACGTCAAGATCCTGTGCCGCACCGCGGTCCTCATGCTCCACCCGGACGGGAGCTGATCAACTCCGTGGCCCTGACCCTCGCCGCACCCCCGCGCCCCGCCAGGCTGTTACGGCGCGCGGGGGGCGTCGTCCACCGACGCCCCAGCCTGCTGGCCGCCGCCACCGTGCTGCTGGTCTGCGTGCCCACCGGGGAGAAGGACGTCGCCGCCGCCGTCCACGTCACCGCCGCCGACCTCGCCTCGCTCGCCCTGGTCGCGCTCACCGCCGTGAACCTGCTGCGCGGGCGCACCCCCGCGATCGGGCGGGCCGACGCCGTCCGCTTCGGCGCGATCGTGCTGGCCGCCGCCGTCGCGACCGTCGGGTCGATCGACCCGGCGACCAGCCTCACCGGCTTCGTCCGGCTCACCCAGGTCTTCGTGCTCGTCCCGGCCGCCGTGCTGTGCGCCCTGCGCGACCGCACCGACCAGCGGCTCGTGCTCGGCTCCTTCGTGATCGCCGCGCTGATCCAGGGACTGGTCGGCGCCCACCAGTTCCTCACCGGCACCGGCGCCTCCTACACCGGCCGCCCGATCCGCGCCGTCGGCACCTTCGGCGCCCTCGACATCATGGCGATGTCCACCGTCGTCAGCTACGGACTGCTCGCCGCCCTGGCCCTCGCCCTCGCCGAACGCGGGGCCGAGGGCGACGCCCGGCTGCGGCGGGCGCTGTTCGCCGCAGCCGCCTTCCTCACCTTCCCGCTCGCCGTCTCCTTCAGCCGCGGCAGCTGGATCGCCACCGCCGCGGCCGCCGCCGTCCTGCTGCTGCGCGCCGACGCCCGGCTCGCCGTCCGCTCCGCCGTCCTCGGCACGGCTGCCGCCGTCGTCCTGGTCGGCGGGTTCGGCCTCGGCGGCTCCGGCGTCACCGCCCGGCTCACCTCGATCGGCTCCGTCTCCGAGGCCCCCGACCAGTCGGTCTCCGACCGCTACGACCTGTGGGCCACCGCCGGACGGATCTGGCAGGACCACCCCGTCTCCGGCGCCGGCCCCAAGGCCTTCCAGCGACTGCGCGACAGCCACGCCCCGCTGCGGCTCTCCTCCGGCAGCGACGCCGCCGACGCCACCATCGGCTTCCAGCGCGAACCGCTGCTCTCCCCGCACAACATGTACTTCCTGGTGCTCAGCGAACAGGGACTCATCGGCATCGCCGCCTACGGCCTGCTCTTCCTCGGCCTGCTCCTCGGCTGCCTGCGCACCGCCTTCGGCCCCGGCCTCGCCGCCCTCGCCCTGCTCACCTGGGTCCTGGTCGACTTCCTCTACTCCGACATCGGCGGCACCACCACCGTGCTGACCTCCGTCGTCCTCGGCCTCGCCGCCCACGCGGCCCGCCCCCGCGGGGCCGCGGCATGACCACGGACCGGTCCACCGCGCTCAGTTCCGCCCCGCTGCCCGCCCCCCGGCCGGCGCCGGCCGCCGCCGGGCCCGCCGCCGGCCCGCGCCGCGGCTTCCTCGCCAAGGCCTTCGGCGTCACCGCCGTCCTCAGCGCCGCCGGCTCCGCCCTCGGCCTGCTCCGCGACCTCCTGCTCGCCCGCTACTTCGGCGCCAACCAGGGCACCGACGCCTTCCTCGTCGCCTGGACCGTCCCCGAGACCGCGGCGCCGCTGCTCATCGAGGACGCCATGTCCTTCCTCATGGTGCCCGCCTTCGCGCTCGCCCTGGTGCTCCGCGAGGAGCGCCCCGACGGCCCCGACCCGGTCCGCCAACTGGTCCGCGCCACCCTGCCCTGGCTGCTGCTCGCCCTGTCCACCCTCTCGCTGGGCGCCGCGCTCGGCGCCCCCCGGCTCGTCGACCTGCTCGCCCCCGGCCTGGCCGACCCCGGGCTCGCCGTCACCTGCACCCGGATCACCGCGATCACCGTGCTGCCGTTCGGCGTGGCCGGCTACCTCGCCGCCGCGCTGCGCGCCCACCACCGGTTCACCGCGCCGGCCGGCATCTACGTCGCCTACAACCTCGGCATCCTCGGCGTGCTGCTCACCTGCCACGCGCTGTGGGGCGTGCGCGCCGCCGCGATCGGCGTGGCCTTCGGCAGCCTGCTGATGGCCGGCCTGCTGGTCGGACCGTTCCTGCGCCGGCTGCGGGCGGGCACCGGACGACCCGGCCGCGCCGCCCGCCGCTCCCGCAACGCCCTGGTGCTGATCCCGCTCGCCCTGCTGCCGGTCGGCGTGTTCACCCTGACCCGCCAGGCCCAGGTCTTCATCGAGCGGTTCCTCGGCTCGGCGCTGCCGCCCGGCACCATCTCGCACCTCAACTACGCCGCCAAGGTCTCCCAACTGGCCATGACCGCCGGGATCCTGATCTGCACCGTGACCTTCCCGCTGGTCGCCCGGGCGCTCGCCGCCGGGGACCTCACCGCCGCCCGCGACCGGGTGGAGAAGGACCTCGGCCAGGCGGCGGCCGTCGTCCTGCTCGGCACCGCCTTCCTGATGGCCTGCGCCCCCTCGGTGGTCGCGCTGCTCTTCGAACGCGGCGCCTTCGGCCCCCGCGACACCGCCGCCACCGCCGCCGTCATCCGGGTCTACAGCTTCGGGCTGCTCGCCCAGACGCTGATCGGCGTGATGATCCGCCCCTACTTCTCGCTGCGCCCGGTGGTCCGCCGGGCCGGCGACCCCCGTCCCGAGGACGGCGGCCGCCGGCTGCTCGACTGGTACCCGGCCGCCGCCATGGCGCTCGGCCTGGTCGTCACCGTCGTCGTCGGAGTGCTCGCCACCCCCCGGTTCGGCGCCCTCGGCCTGGCCGCCGGCAACGCGGCCGGCATCACCGGCACCGCGGCACTGCTGCTGCACGGCCTGGTCCTGCGCGGCATCCCGCTGCGGCTGCGGCGGGTCCTCGGCGGCCACGCCCGGCTGCTGGCCACCGCCGCCGGCGCCGCCGCGCTCGGCACGCCCGCCGCCCGCCTCGCCGCCGACCCCCTACTGTCCACCGCGCTCGGCGGCCTCACCGTCGCGCTGGCCTTCGCCGCCCTGGGCACCGGCCTCGGTGCCCGCGAGGTGCGCGGTCCGGTCCGTGCCGCCCTCCGGGTCCTGGGGCCGGTCCCCGGCCCGTCACCTGTCGCCGATGAAGGGAAGCCTCCCCATGGATGCTGAACGGGGATCAGTCCGGTCGTTCCCGTCGGGCGCACGCCGCCCCGCCGCGCCGGCGGCCGGCGGTCGGCGCACCGAGCCACCGCGCACCGAACCACCACGTGCCGACCCGCCACGGACCGGCACGCCGCGCTCCGGCAGCCGCAGACCGCCGACCCACCTGCCCAGAAGCCGGCGCCCGCTGCCCGGGACGCCGGTCACCGACACCACCTCGCCGTGGATCCTGATGTACCACTCGGTGGCCGTCGAGAAGGAGGACCCGTACCAGCTGACCGTCAGCCCCGAACGGTTCGCCGAGCAGATCGCCTGGCTGCACCGGCGCGGATGGCGCGGGGTCTCGGTCCGGGAGCTGATGCGGGCCAGGGCGGCCGGGCGGGCCGACAAACTGGTCGGCCTCACCTTCGACGACGGCTACGCCGACTTCGCCCGCTACGCCGTGCCGATCCTCCAGGCGTACGGCTTCGCCGCCACCGCGTACGTGGTCGCCGACCTGCTCGGCCGCGCCAACGACTGGGACACCGAGGGCCCCCGGAAGACCCTGCTCACCGTCCAGGAGGTCACCGACCTCGCCGCCGCGGGCTGGGAGATCGGCTCGCACGGCCTCGGCCACCGGGCGCTGGCCGGACTGCCCGCCGATGTGCTCGCCGCCCAGACCCGGGAGAGCCGGCGCGTCCTGGAGGACGCGGTCGGCGGCCCGGTCACCGGCTTCTGCTACCCGTACGGCGCCGTCGACCAGGCCGCCACCCAGGCCGTCCGGGACGCGGGCTACGACTACGCCTGCGCGATCGCGCACTCCCCGCTCACCGGCCGGTACGCCCTGCCGCGCTGCTACGTCGGCGACCGCGACGGTGCCTGGCGCCTGCGCGCCAAGCGTGGCCGCCACCGTCTGCGGGACACCGTCGCCGACCTCCGCCAGCGCCTCGCCGAACCCGAGAACCGGCCCGGGGCCAGGTAGCGGTGAGGATCCTGCACATCGTCACCGGGTTGGCGTCCGGTGGGGCGGAGCGCCAGCTCCAGCTGCTGCTCCGCCATCTGCCGCCCCACCAGCACTGCGAGGTGCTGGCGCTGACCAACCCCGGTGCGGTGGCCGCCGCGCTGCGCGCCGAGGGCGTCACCGTTCACCACCTCGGTATGCGCGGCAACCGGGACGTCGGCGCGCTGCCCCGGCTGGCCCGCCGGGTCCGGGCCGGGCGCTACGACCTGGTGCACACCCATCTCTACCGGGCCGGGCTGTACGGCCGGCTCGCCGCCCGGCTGGCCGGGGTGCGGGCGGTGGTCGCCACCGAGCACTCGCTGCACCCCGGGGTGATCGAGGGCCGGCCGGTCACCCGCGGCGTCAAGGGTCTCTACCTGGCCGGCGAACGCCTCGGCACCACCACCGTCGCGGTCTCCCGGCAGGTGGCCCAGACCCTGCACGCCTGGGGCGTCCCCCCGGCCAGGGTCGAGCTGATCCCGAACGGCATCGACGCCGCCCGCTACCGGCGTCCGCCCGCCGACCGGGCCGCCACCCGGGCCCGGGTGCGCGCCGAACTCGGCCTGCCGCAGGGGAGCCGGGTGATCGGCGGGATCGGCCGGCTGGTCCCGGGCAAGCGCTTCCACGTTCTGCTGGAGGCGCTGGCCGGGCTGGACGGCGCGGCCCGCCTGGTGCTGGTCGGCGAGGGCCCCGAGCGGTCCGCCCTGGAGCGGCGGGCCGCCGGCCTCGGCGTCCGCGACCGCCTGGTGTTCACCGGCGAGCGCGACGACGTGCCCGACCTGCTCACCGCCCTGGACGTGCTCGCCGCCCCCTCCACCGAGGAGACCTTCGGCCTCGGGGTGCTGGAGGGGCTCGCGGCCGGCCTTCCGGTGCGGCACAGCGCCTGTCCGGCGCTGGACGAACTTCCGCCCGGCGCCGCCCCGCAGGCCCGCCGGATCCCCTCCGAGGCCGCCGCGTACACGGCCGCGCTGCGCGAGCTGTGCGGCCTCGGCGCGCCCGGCCCCGACCCGCTGCCCCGGCCCGCCGCGGTCGGCCACTACGACATCGTCCGGGTGGCCGCCGAGCTCGGCGCCCTCTACGACCGGCTGGCCCGGGGCCGGGCCGGGCGCAACCCCGCAGACGCCGGGCCGCCGGCCGGGCGGCCCTCATAGTCAAGGAGTCCCCCATGACCGAAGCGATCAGAAGTGCCCGCCGGCTGGTCGGCCGCTGGTGGCCGGTGGTCCTCGCGGTGCCGCTGGGCGCCGTCGCCGGCGCCGGGTACGCCCTCGTCGCCCACCCCTCGTACGCCGCCAACTCCTATGTGATCGTGGTGCCCGAGACCCAGGGCGAGGGCGCCACCGCGGTGAGCTTCGCCCAGGCGTACGGCCGGCTGGCCGGCCAGCCGCAGGTGCTCGCGGCGGCCGCCGCCGAGACCGGGCACGGGCTGGGCAAGCTGCAGTCCCTGGTGCACGGCACCACCTCGCCGGACGCCCCGATGATCGAGATCACCGGGACCGGACCCCGGCCGGAGGAGGCCGTCCGGGCGGCGGACGCGGTGGCCCGCTCGCTGGTCGCCTTCGCCAACAGCAGCAGCAGGGAGAGCGGCGTGCGGCTGGTCCCGCTGGCCGCCGCCGCGGAGCCCGCCAAGCCGACCACGCCCTCGGGCAGGCTGGACGTCGCGGTCGGCGGCGCGGCCGGGGTGCTGATCGGGGCACTGGTGATGATGACCCGCCGCCGGAACACCGCGTCCGCCGACGGGGAGGCGCCCGCCGAGTCCGTCGCGCCGGTCGAGACGGCCGGGCCCGTCGAGTCGCCTGCGCCTGCCGAGTCCGAGGTGCCGGCCGGGCCCGCCGGCCGGGAGGTGCCCACCGCGACCGCCCCGCGCCCGCGTGCCGCCGAGCCGGCGAAGTCCGCGCCGGTGACCTCCGAGCCCGCGGAGCCGGAGCCCGCGGAGCCGGAGCCCGTCAAGGCCAAGGCGCCCGTCCGGAGCGGGCGATGAGCACCGGGGCCGTCACCTCCGCCACCGGCCTCCCCGCCCAGCCCCGCGCCGCCGCGCGCTGGACCACCGAACTGCGCCGCGAGGACGACGCCCTCGATTCCCTGGCCGAGGAGTGGGACGGTCTGGTCGCCCGCTGCGCGACGGCCACCTTCTTCCAGTCCGCCGCCTGGCAGTGCTCCTGGTGGCGCCAGTACGGCAGCCCCGGCGCCCTGCTGCTGGTCCTGGTGCGCCGGGACGGCCGGCTGGTCGGTGCGGGCGCCTTCCGCCGGCGCGGCGGCCCGTTCGGCGGTCTGACCGGCCTGGGCGCCGGGCTGATCGACTTCACCGACGTCCTGCTCGACGACGACTGCGCCGAGCGCGCCGCCGCCGAGTTCGCCGCCGCCCTCCCGCTCGACCGCCCGTGGCACAGCCTGGAGTTGCGCGAGGTGCGTCCCGAGGCCGCCGTCCAGCGGGTCTTCGAGCAGTGGCGCGGCCGGCGCAGCCGGTTCACCGACTCGCTCTGCCAGTACCTGCCGGCCGCCCCGATGGACCAGCTGCTCAAGCGGGTCCCGGGCAGGACCGCCCAGCGCAGCCGGGTCAAGCTGCGCAAGATCGCCGAGTCGGGCGTCGAGGTGCGGGCGACGGGCCCGGAGGAGGTGCCGGAGGCGCTGGACGCGCTGCTGCGGCTGCACTTCCTGCAGTGGCAGGAGCGCGGCGTGACCCCGGAGCACCGCACCGAGCGGTTCCGCCGCCACCTCGCCGAGTCCACCGCCGGGCTGGTCGCCACCGGCCGCGCGGCCGTCCACCGGTTCTGGCTGGACGGCGAACTGGTCGCCGTCGACCTGGTGCTGCTCTGCCCGTCCTTCAGCGGCCTCTACCTCTACGGCGCGCACCCGGGGCTCCGGGAGCGGCTGGACATCGCGGGCCTGCTGTTCGGCGCCGCGCTGGACGAGACGCTCGGCGCCGGGATCCCGGTGATAAGCCTGCTGCGCGGCCAGGAGCCGTACAAGCAGCGCTGGCGTCCGGACCAGCTGCCCAACCAGCGGCTGCTGTTCGGCCCGCGCGGCGCGGCCCCGGCGGCCGCGGCCCGGAGCGGGGCGGTGCGTGCCCGGCGGGCGGCGGTGCGCCTGCTCGCCTCCCGGGCGCCGCGGCTCAAGGAGGCGCTCGCCGCCCGTCGCCGCGACTGACCCCGTCCGCCCCCGCTACCGCTGCCCGGGCATCACCGGCGCGGCGGGGGCGGTGGGGGCGACCGGCGCGGTGGGGGCCGTCGGAGCCGTCGGCAGGGCCGGCTCCGGGGCGCCCTGCGAGCCCGTCATCAGCTGCCGGTAGCGGGCGCTGGAGCGCGGGTTGCGGTCGCACTGCCAGAAGCCGTGCGGACAGTAGTCGGTGACGGTCTGGTACGCGGTGTCGTGGGTGCGGATCCACTCCACCATCCGCTGCACGAACTCCGGGTTGTCCCCGTTGCGGAACAGCCCCCACTCCGGGTACGAGACCGGCTTGCCGCGCTTGGCCGCGAACTCGACCTGGTCCTGCAGTCCGTACGGCTCGCGCACGTAGTCGTCGAAGGTGCCGCCGGCCGGCTGGTCGTAGTTGTCCATGCCGATGATGTCGACCATGTCGTCGCCCGGGTAGCACTTGGTCCACGGGATCGCGTCCAGCCCGCGGTTGGGCGCGAAGTCGAAGCGGAAGCGCTGCCCGGGCACCGAGCGCATCACCGTGACGATCCGCCGCCAGTAGGTCTTCCAGGCGGTCGGGTCGGGCTTGCAGCGGTGGGTGTAGGTGACGCCGTTCATCTCCCAGCCGAGGGTGATCACGGTGTCCGCGCCGCCGAGGGCGACCAGTCGGCGGGCGAGGGTGAGGAAGTGCCGGTCGTAGTCGCCGCGGGCGCCCTGGCCGAGCAGCCGGGCCACCTCGCCGTCCGGCACCTCCGCCTCGTTCGGCACCAGCATCGGCACGCCGAGCACGAGCATCCGGGACGGGTCGGTCTGCCTCCACTGCGACCACATGGCGAGCACCGCCGGCTCGCCCTCGATGTCCGCCCAGCCGTTGCCCGCCAGATAGGTGTGGCCGACCTGGAGGTTGGCGTCGCCCAGCCACTGCGCGTACCGGCCGATCTGCGGGATGTAGCTGTCCCAGGAGCCGACGAAGGCCCCGAACGGCGGCTCGTGCGCCGGGCGCTGGACCGGCGGGCGGGGGGCGGCGCCGCGCGGTGCGACGGCGTCGGAGGAGAGGGCGTGCCGCTCGGTCTGGCCCAGCGGTGTCCCGGCCGGGACGCTGGCGGTGGTGAGCAGCAGCAGGGTGGCGGCGGCGAGCGCCAGGCGGCCGAATCGCATGGTGTCTCCTCGGGCGGCGCCCCGGACAGGTGCCACGGGCTGGGCGGAGCAGGACGGGGCGGGGAGGGGCACGCACGGTGCCGGCCCCGTCGCCGACAGTAGGACGCCCGGGCGAGGAAATGCCGGATGTCACCCTAAAGTGGGCGATATTCGAACGTCGTCGCCGTGTGCCGTGTATCACCTCCGTAACGGTCCTGGCGCCCCTGGGAGCCCTACCGCGGCGCCGTCCTGCCGGGCCCGCGGCGGCCGGAGGGGGCCCGACGGCGCAGGTCGCCGGGCGGTCGCGCGCGGGGCGCGGGGAACCGGCGGGCGGGGTTCGGCCGTTCGGCCCTACGGGAAAGTCCGGCTGACTCGCGCGGGCGGCGAAAGGTACGCTCCGCCCGTGTCCTGGAAGTCGCGCGCCCTCAGCCCCCGATCGATCCTCCCTGCCCTGGCGGTGCTGGTGGTCCTTGTGGCGGGCGCCGCCGCGCACGCCAACAAGCCGGTCCCGTTCGGCGACCGGGTGGCCGCCAAGGGCGCCGCGGACGCGAGCGCGGACCCCACCGCCTCCCTGGACGCGGCCGCCCTGGACCTGCGGGTGGGCCCGGGCCTGGAGGCGTACCACCGGGACACCGGCGAGCACGCCTGGTCGTACCACCGGGAGGGCGCCACCGCGCTCTACCTCTCGATGGCCGGGGAGAACGCCGTGGTGGTCTGGGACGACGGCCTGGTCACCTCGGTGCGGCCGGGCGACCAGCAGGTGCGCTGGCACCGCGCGGTGCCCGGGCTGGCCGACTGGCTGCGCGGCGCGGGCGAGCCCGGCGCCGACAAGCGCACCGAGGAGCAGCGCAAGCAGCTGGCCACCGAGCGGGCCGCGGCCTCGCTGCACACCGTCCGGGAGTCCACGCCCTGGGTGGCGGTGGTCACACCGGAGCTGACGATGGGTTTCCGGGACGCCGACGGTGACCTGCGCTACAACTCCAAGCCGCCCGGCAGCTGCGTCTACGACCCGGTGGGCACGGTGGCCACCGACTACGCGGTGCTGGTACCGCGCAACTGCACCAACGGCAGCGGGCAGCCGGTCTCCGGCGGGATCTCCGGCTACCGGCTGGACAGCACCGGCTGGCAGCTCAACGCCGGTCCGGGGGTGTCGATGAAGGCGCTGGACGGGCGCCGGGTGCTGATCTCGGACGGGCCGATCGTCACGCCCAGGGTCTTCGACACCTGGGCGGCGGCGCCCGAGGCGGCCTGCGGCAGCGCGGCCGAGCCGTTCGCGGCCGTCCGTCCGGTCACCGGCTGCGCCGGTGAGACGGCGCGGGAGGCGCGGGAGCAGTAGTCGCGGGGTCGCGGGGTACGCCGGTCGGGTAATTCTCCGGGGTCGCTCGTGCGGCCCGCTAGACTTGCCGGCATGGCTGATTTCTCCGGGGTGTGACGGGCGAGCGGCGCCGCCCCCCGCGCGGTTCCCGCAGAGCCCCGTCGACGACCCCCTTCCCGTCCCGGGTCCGGACCTGTCCGGTCGCCCGCCCACGTCCCAGGAGTAGTACCCAGCCATGATTTCCGCCAACGGCCTCGAACTGCGTGCCGGCGCCCGGATCCTGATCGAGTCCGCGAGCTTCAAGGTCGCCCCCGGTGACCGGATCGGCCTGGTCGGGCGCAACGGCGCCGGGAAGACCACGCTCACCAAGGTGCTGGCCGGCGAGGGCATCCCGGCGGCGGGCACGGTGACCCGCTCGGGCGAGGTCGGCTACCTGCCGCAGGACCCGCGCACCGGCGACCTCGACGTGCTCGCCAAGGACCGCATCCTCTCCGCCCGCGGCCTGGACAGCGTGCTGCGCAAGATGCGCGAGAACGAGGAGCGGATGGCGAACGGCAAGGGCGCCACCCGTGACAACGCGATGAAGAAGTACGCGCGCCTGGAGACCGAGTTCCTCACCAAGGGCGGGTACGCCGCGGAGGCCGAGGCCGCCACCATCGCCGCCGCGCTGGGCCTGCCGGACCGCATCCTCAACCAGCAGCTGCACACCCTCTCCGGTGGTCAGCGCCGCCGCGTCGAGCTGGCCCGGATCCTGTTCTCGGACTCCGACGTGCTGCTGCTCGACGAGCCGACCAACCACCTCGACGCCGACTCGATCGCCTGGCTGCGGGACTTCCTGAAGACCTACAAGGGCGGCTTCATCGTCATCTCGCACGACGTCGACCTGGTCGAGACGGTCGTCAACAAGGTCTTCTACCTGGACGCCAACCGCTCCGCCATCGACGTCTACAACATGGGCTGGAAGCAGTACCAGCAGCAGCGCGAGGACGACGAGAAGCGCCGCAAGCGCGAGCGGGCCAACGCGGAGAAGAAGGCCGCCACGCTGAACGCGCAGGCGGACAAGATGCGCGCCAAGGCGACCAAGACGGTGGCCGCGCAGAACATGGCCCGCCGGGCGGAGAAGCTGCTGTCCGGTCTGGAGACGGTGCGGGCCAACGACAAGGTCGCCAAGCTGCGCTTCCCGGACCCGGCGCCGTGCGGCAAGACCCCGCTGACCGCCAGCGACCTGTCCAAGTCCTACGGCTCGCTGGAGATCTTCGCCGGCGTCGACCTGGCGATCGACCGCGGTTCGCGGGTCGTCGTGCTGGGCCTCAACGGCGCGGGCAAGACCACCCTGCTGCGGATGCTGGCCGGGGTGGAGAAGCCGGACACCGGCGAGGTGATCCCGGGCCACGGCCTGAAGATCGGCTACTACGCCCAGGAGCACGAGACCCTGGACGCGGAGCGCACGGTCCTGGAGAACATGCGCTCGGCGGCGCCGGACATGGACCTCGTCCAGGTCCGCAAGATCCTCGGCTCCTTCCTGTTCTCCGGGGACGACGTCGACAAGCCGGCCGGGGTGCTCTCCGGCGGCGAGAAGACCCGGCTCGCGCTGGCCACCCTGGTGGTCTCCAGCGCCAATGTGCTGCTGCTGGACGAGCCGACCAACAACCTGGACCCGGCCAGCCGCGAGGAGATCCTCGGCGCGTTGCACGAGTTCTCCGGGGCGGTCGTGCTGGTCACCCACGACGAGGGCGCGGTCGACGCGCTCCAGCCGGAGCGGATCATCCTGCTCCCGGACGGTGTCGAGGACCTCTGGAGCCCGGCCTACGCCGACCTGGTCACGCTGGCCTGATCCCGGCCGGCCTGATCGTGCTCTCCCGGAGGCCCGGTCGTCCGTACGGACGACCGGGCCTCCGGCTTCCCGCCCGGCCGGCCGTAGACGTGCCCTCCGATTTTTGGGCCAGAAAAACTAGTCCTTTCGGCGTGTCCGGGAATGAAGAGGTCCCGCATTCCGTTTGAGGAGCTTCCGTCGGCCCACCACCCGATCGTGGCCGGACCCACGCTGCTGATCAGCCCTTTCGCGTCGAACGGCGGTGCGTCCCCGGGGGCGTGCACTCAGCGTGAGCGCCCTTGTGCGCTCGGATCACCACCGCAGGACCGCCCGTTGCGGACATGGACCTTGTCGAATGGGTGGCCAGGACGCGGTGGATGGGTGATCATGGGAATCTGACCGAGCAACGCTACGAGGAGGCACGGGTGGCCGAGACTCTGAAAAAGGGCAGCCGGGTGACCGGTGCCGCGCGTGAGAAGCTCGCGGCCGATCTCAAGAGGAAGTACGACTCCGGGGCGAGCATTCGTGCCCTCGCGGAGGAGACCGGTCGTTCCTACGGCTTCGTGCACCGCATGCTGAGCGAGTCCGGGGTGATTCTCCGGGGCCGCGGCGGTGCCACGCGGGGCAAGAACAAAGCTCCTGCTGGAGCTGGTTCCTGACGCTCCGTCAATCCACTGGACGGATGACTCGGCGGCAGGGCGCCGACCGGGGGGACGACCGTTGATCGTCCGCCCCCGGCCCGGGCGAACCGGCCGCCGATCGTCATGTCGCGACCGCGCGCAGACCCGGCCGCCCGTCGCCGCGAGGTGTCCGGCGGCCACCCCCTGCCGTCGTGCCGCCAGTTTTGTTACTCTCCGGTAGCCAAGCACCCTCGCCACCGGAGGTTCCCGCATGACCGCTCCCGCCGCCGATCCGCAGACCCCGCACCGGGAGCAGGACGGCGTCCGCCTGGAGATCGACGGCGAACTCGCCGTCGTCACCCTCTGTCAGCCCAAGCGGCGCAACGCCCAGTCGCCCGCCCTGTGGCGCGCCCTCACCGCCATCGGCCGCGAGCTGCCCGGAACCGTCCGGGTGGTGCTGCTCCGCGCCGAGGGCGTCTCCTTCTCCGCCGGCCTCGACCGCGCGATGTTCACCCCCGAGGGCATCCCCGGCGAGCCCAGCTTCCTCCGGCTGGCCGCCGCCGGCGACAAGGAGCTCGACGAGACCATCGCCGGCTACCAGGAGGCCTTCACCTGGTGGCGCCGCCCCGACGTGCTCACCGTGGCCGCCGTCCAGGGCCACGCCGTCGGCGCCGGTTTCCAGCTCGCCCTCGGCTGCGACCTGCGGGTGGTCGCCGAGGACGTCCAGTTCTCCATGAAGGAGACCTCGCTCGGCCTCGTCCCCGACCTCGCCGGCACCAAGCCGCTGACCGAACTCGTCGGCTACGCCAGGGCACTGGAGATCTGCGCCACCGGCCGCTGGGTCGGCGCCGAGGAGGCCACCGCGATCGGCCTGGCCAACCTCGCCGTCCCGGCCGCCGAGCTGGACGCCGCCGCCCGCGACCTCGCCGCCGCCCTGCTCGCCGCCCCGCGCAACGCGGTCATCGAGACCAAGGCGCTGCTGCAGGGCGCCGCCGGCCGCTCCTACGACGAGCAGCGTTCGGCCGAACGGGCGGCGCAGGCCCGCCGGCTGCGCGACCTCGCCGGCCTCGGCGACTGACCGCCCGCCGCCGCGCCGGGAGGCCCGGCCCCGTGGGGAGCACCCACCGGGCCGGGCCTCCCGGCGTTCGGGCCTTCCGGCTGCTCCGGGGGCGGGATTCGTGGCGAAATGCCAGAGTTGGAGCGATTTGCGATATAGCTGGAGCCGCACGACGGGAGATGAGCCATGCCTGACACTCCGACGCCCGCCACCCTGCACAAGAACGCCCCGCACGCCCACGCCGCCGCTCCCGCCTCCCCGGCGAGTTCGGAGGCCGGGCACGCGGTCGGCGAGCGCGGCCGCACCGCCCTGGCGGTCGGCGTGGTCGAGAAGATCGCCGGGATGGCCGCGCGCGAGGTCAGCGGCATCCACGCCCTCGGCTCCGGCCTCGCCCGCACCTTCGGCGCGATGCGGGACCGGGTCCCCGGCGGGCGCGGCAGCGTCGGGCGCGGCATCAAGGCCGAGGTGGGGGAGAAGCAGACCGCCATCGACATCGCGCTGGTCGTCGAGTACGGCGTCGTCATCCCCGAACTCGCCCGTCAGGTGCGGGAGAACATCATCGACGCGGTCGAGCGGATGACCGGACTGGAAGTCGTCGAGGTCAACATCGCCGTCAACGACGTCCACCTGCCCGACGAGCCCGACGTCGAGGAGGAGGAAGAGGAGGAGCCCTCCTCCGGGCAGCGGCCCAAGCTGAAGTAGCCGGGAAGAACAGTCGGCGGCGGTGGAAGACGAGGTGGAACGGATGAGCCTGGCCATCGTCGGCCTGGTGGTGGGCATGGCCCTCGGGTTCGCGGGGTACTTCGGCGGCTTCGCGGCGTTTCTGCTGGTGGCGGCGCTCGGGGTGGTCGGATTCGTGGTCGGCCGGCTGCTGGAGGGCGACATCGAACCCGGCGAGCTCGGCGACCTGCTGCGCGGCCGCGACCGGCGCCGCTGATGGCGGCCCTCGCCCCGGCGCCCGCCCACCGGGAACCCGGTGCCCGTGGCCGGCTGCGGATCGCCGACCGCGTCTACGCCCGGATCGCCGCCCGCGCCGCCCGCGAGGCGCTCGCCGACGCCTGGCACGGCCGGACCGTGCGCGGCGGCCCGCCGAAGGTCTCGGTCACCGGCCCCGCCACCCCGGGCACCCCCGTCACCGTCCGGGTCTCCGCCGACCTCCCCTTCCCGGCCGACCTCGCCGCCCTCGCCCGCGCCGTCCGCGACCGCGTCGCCGCCGACATCCGCACCCTGACCGGCGCCCGGGTGGGCGAGGTCGTGGTGGTGGTCGAGCGCCTGGTGGCGGAGGCCGCCCGGTGAGGGCGCGGGCCGGGGCGGTGGCGGAGGGGGTGCGGTGAGCGCGGGGGAGGGCGGCTCCGAGCCGGGGGTGGGGAAGGTGCGGCGGCCACGGGCACTGCGGACCACGGCGGCCGCGGTGGTGGCCACCGTGCTGCTGGTGGCGGCCGGGGCGCTGCTCTACGACGTGATCGCCGTCCGGACCGGGCACCGGGCCCGGCAGTGGCGGGCGGAGCTGGCCGAGGAGCTCGCCACCCGGCACCTGGACGACCTGGCCGTGCTGCTCGGCGCCGGCGCGGGCGTGCTGCTCGGCGGTTGGCTGCTGTGGCTCGCCCTCGCGCCCGGCCTCGGCCGCTGGCTGCCGCTGCGCCCGCACGGGGACACCGCGGCGGCGATCGACCGCTCCGGGGTGGCGGCCCTGCTGGCCGACCGGGCCGCCGGGCTGCCGGGCGTCGAGCACCTGCGGGTGCGGGTCAGCCGGCGCCGGGTGCGGATCAGGCTCGTCGGCCCCGCCGACCCGGCCTCGGTGCAGCGCCGGCTGCGCGAGGAGCTGGCGGCGGTCACCCTGGCCCGGCCGCTGCGGCTGGAGGTGCGGACGGCCGGCCGCCGCGGACGGGCGAAGCCGACGGCGGACACCGCGGCGGACGGGGGCACCGGGTGAACCGGGGAACGGTCAACCGGCTGCTGCTGGGCGTGGTCGGGCTGGTGCTGCTGGCGGCCGGGGCGCTGGTGCTGGCCGGCGGGCTCGACCTCTACGGGCACCTCGGCGTCGACCCGCCGTCCTGGTGGCCGCTCACCTCGCCCGACCAGCCGGTGCTGAGCGCGAGCTCGCGCACCCGGTGGGCCGGCTCCGCGTGGTGGTGGCCGGTGGTGATCACCGGGCTGGCGGTGGTGGCCGCGGGCACCGCCTGGTGGCTGGTGGCCCAGCTGCGTCGCAGCGGTCCGACGACCGTGGCGCTGCCGACGCCGGGGGCGCCGGGCCTGCGGCTGCGGCTGCGCACCAGGGCGCTGGAGGAGGCGGTGGAGAGCGGCGCCGTCGAGCTGCCGGAGGTCGAGCGGGTGGGCGTCCGGCTGGTGCGCGGAGCGCGGCACCCGCGGCTGCGGGCGGCCGTCCGGATGACCCCGGGCGGTGATCCGGCCGCGCTCGCCGAGCACTTCGAGACCGGCCCGCGCGCCGGGGCGCTGACCAGTCTGGGGCTGCCGGACCTGCCCGCCGACCTGCGGATCCGGGTGATCGCGGCCCGCCCGGAGGTCACCGGGCGGCGCCGCCGTCGCCGCGGCCGGCAGCCGCGGGTGGTCTGACGCCGCCCGGCGCCGCTCAGAGGCCGCGCAGCGCGCCGCCGTCCACCGGGACCATCACCCCGGTGAGGTAGGAGGCGGCGGGGGAGAGCAGGAAGGCGGCGACCTTGCCGAACTCCTCGGGGGTGCCGTAGCGGCCGAGCGGGATGTCGGCGCTGTGCCGGGCGCGGGCGGCCTCGACGTCGCCGCCGAGGGCGTCGAGCTCGCGCACCCGGTCGGTGTCGATCCGGGCCGGCAGCAGGCCGACCACCCGGATGCCGCGCGGGCCGAGTTCGTCGGCGAGCGACTTGGCGGCCATCGCCAGGCCCGGGCGCAGACCGTTGGAGATGCCGAGGCCCGCGATGGGCTGGCGGACCGAGCCGGAGAGCACGAAACCGATCACGCCGCCCTCGCCGAGCACCGCGGCGGCGGCGCGGGCGATCCGCAGGGCGCCCAGGAAGACCGACTCGAAGGCGTCCCGCCAGGCCTCCTCGGGGGCGGTGGCGACCGGGCCGGCCTGCGGCCCGCCGACGCTGATCAGCACGCCGTCCAGCCGGCCGAACCGCTCGACGGCCGTCGCGACCAGCCGCTCGGCGGTCGCCGGGTCGCCGTTGTCGGCCACCAGCCCGTGCACCGCCTCCGCTCCGCCGCCGAGCGCGGCGAGCTCGGCGACGGCCGCCTCCACGGCCTCCGGCTTGCGGCCGGTGACCAGCACCCGGGCGCCGTCGGCGGCGAGCTCGCGGGCGGTGGCCAGGCCCAGGCCCCGGGTCGCGCCGGTGACCACGTACACCTTGTCCTGCAGTCCAAGATCCATGGAGTCATCCTGCCGCGTCGGCCCCGGCGGTGCGCAGCGGCCCCCGCGCGGCGCGCCCGGCTCGGCCGGCCCGGTGCGTCGGCGCTGGCGTTGACGTGCGCGTCAAGGTCTACCGTCGTTCCCGGCGGCGTTCGAACGGCTGCCGGAAGGGCAGGGTCCGGACATGCGGATCGGTGAACTGGCGAAGCGGGCGGGGACGACCACCCGGGCACTGCGGTACTACGAGCAGCTCGGGCTGCTGCCCGCCCGGCGGGCCGGCAACGGGTACCGCGCCTACGGGGAGGCGGACCTGCGGCTGCTGCGGCAGATCCGCACCCTGCAGGACTTCGGCTTCGGCCTGGAGGAGACCAGGCCGTTCGTCGAGTGCCTGCAGGCGGGTCATCCGCACGGCGACTCCTGCCCGGCCTCGCTGGAGGTCTACCGGAAGAAGCTGTCCGAGCTGGACGAGTGCATCGCCCGGCTCCAGGAGGTCAGGACCCGGGTCTCCGAGCAGTACGCCCGGGCCGAGCGGGAGCGCGACGCGCTCGCCGCGGGGGCCGCCTCGGAGCCGCCGCAGTGCGAGTGGGCCGCAGCCGCGGTCCACGACCGGGACGAGTGGGAGAGGTAGGCCATGGTGCAGATCGCAGGGGTGGCGGCGGTGACGGACGAGAGCTTCGCCGCCGAGGTGCTGGCGGCCGAAGGGCCGGTACTGGTGGACTTCACGGCGGACTGGTGCCCGCCGTGCCGGCAGATGGCGCCGGTGCTGGCGGAGCTGGCCCGGGAGGAGGCGCACCGGCTGACGGTGGTCAGCCTGGACGTCGACCACAATCCGCAGACCCAGGCGGCGTACGGGGTGCTGTCCATGCCGACGCTGATGGTGTTCCGCGGTGGCGAGCCGGTGAAGTCGGTGGTCGGGGCCCGGGCCAAGGCCCGGCTGCTGCGCGACCTGGACGACGTGCTCTGACGGTCCCCCGGGGAGGGCTCCCGGGGAGGGGATCAGGCGGGGACGGCGACCGCCACGCCCTCGGCCTCGGCGGCCTCCTTGCGGCGGTCCTTGGCCTCCCGGCGCGCCATCACCGCGAACCCGACCGGGATCAGCGCGGTGAACAGCCACCACTGGATCGCGTACGCCATGTGCGGGCCGATGTCGGAGTGGTTGGGCTCGGGGAGCAGCTCGGGCTGCTCGGCCGGGGCCGGCTCGGTGGCGGTGAGCTCCAGGTAGCCGCCGAGCAGGGCGGCGCCGTTCTCCTTGGTCTGCTGGGTGCTGCTGATCAGGGTGAACTGCCGGTCCGGCAGGCCGGCCCGGTCCTTGATGCTGCCGGAGGCGGCCTCGTCGGCGCGCAGCCGGCCGGTCAGGGTGACCTGGCCGGCCGGTGCCGCCGGGACGGCCGGGTACTCGGCGGCGGAGGTGCCGGAGGGCACCCAGCCGCGGTTGACCAGCACGCTCCCCCTGCCGTCGGCGAGCACCAGCGGGGTGACCACGAAGTAGCCGATCTTGTCCCCGCTGGAGTCGGTCCGCTTGCGGACCACGAACTCGTGCGCCGGGTCGTACTGTCCGGTGGCCGTCACGGGGCGCCAGGTGAGGTCCTTGGGCACGGTGAAGCCGGGCGCGGCCGACAGGGTGTCGAACGGCACGGGCTCGGCGGTGAGGGACCGGGCGATCAGCTGGTTGCGGTCCACCCGCGCCTCGTGGCGGTGCAACTGCCAGAACCCCAGCCGGATGGTCGTGGGGATCAGCAGCAGGGCGATCAGCAGGGTGATCAGCCAGCGCCGGGAGAGCAGAAAACGGTACACACGGGCACCGTACGCCCTGCTCACCACCGGCTCACCCACCGGGGTGCGGGGCGACCTCGCGCAGCAGTTGGAGGAAGGCGTCCTCGCCGACCACCGGTGTGCCGACCTCGCGGGCCTTGCGGGCCTTGCCGCTCCAGCTGTCCGGCTCGTTGGTGACCAGCAGGCTGGTGAGCCGGCTCACCGAGGTGGCGATGTGCAGTCCGGCCTCGACGGCGCGGTCCTCCAGCAGCTCGCGGTCGGTGGCGGTGTCGCCGGTGAACGCCACCCGCATGCCCTGCACCAGCGGCTTGCCGTCCTCCCAGCGCCCGGGGTTCGGGTACGGGCACGGTGGGCGCTTCTTGGCCTGCCGGTACGCGGCGCCGGTCCAGGAGGCGCGGCCCGGGGAGGCGGGCGCGTCCTCGCCGAGGTCGGTGACGGCCACGCAGGACTGCAGCGGCAGCGGGACGCCCCCCGAGCGGGCCAGGTGGAGGCTGGGGCGGAACGCCTCGGCGAGCACCCGGGCGTCGTCCAGCGCGTTGTGCGCCTGCCGCTGGTGGACGCCGAAGTAGGCGGCCAGCGAGGACAGCTTGCCGTTGGGCAGCGGCAGCCGCAGGTCGCGGGCCAGCACCATGGTGCACAGCCGCTGCTCGACCGGGGCGTGCAGGCCGGCCCGGGAGAACTCGCGGGAGATCATGTTCCAGTCGAAGAGCGCGTTGTGGGCGACCATCACCCGGCCGCGCAGCCGCTCGGCGAACTCGTCGGCGATCTGCGGAAAGGTGGGCGCGCCGGCCAGCTGGTCGCCGGTGAGGCCGTGGATCCAGACCGGGCCGGGGTCGCGCTCCGGGTTGACCAGGGTGTACCAGTGGTCGACGACGTCGCCGTCCGCGTCCAGCCGGTAGACGCCGGCGGAGATGACGCGGTCCGTGCGGCCGAGGCCGGTGGTCTCGACGTCCACCACCGCGTAGCCGCCGGCGGGGGCGGCGGAGCGCTGGGCCGGGACCGCGGCGGTCCGGGGTGCTGCGCCGGGGGTCTCGGGCTGGATCGCGTACATGGTCCAACAGGATAAGGCCCGCCGGTGACCGCGGACGGCGGTTCGCCGGTGGCGGGGGTCGCCCGGAGGGTCGGCCGGGACCGGTCGGAATAGAGTGGACGGTGCAGTCGTCGTACATCCGGTCGATTGTTTTCCGGTCGCCCGCGGTACCGGTGCGGGCACCTCTGGTAAGGACGAACCCCCATGCGCGCCACGGTCATCCACGGTCCCAACGACATCCGGATCGAGGAGGTGCCGGACCCGGTGGTCCAGCAGCCGACCGACGTGGTGGTGCGGGTGGTGAACGCCTGCATCTGCGGCAGCGACCTGTGGGCGTACCGCGGGGTCGCCGCACGGGTGGCCGGGCAGCGGATCGGGCACGAGTTCCTCGGGGTGGTGGAGGAGGCCGGCGCCGAGGTGCGGGGTGTGCGGCCGGGCGACCTGGTGGTGGCGCCGTTCGTCTGGTCGGACGGCACCTGTGACTTCTGTCGCGAGGGGCTGCAGACCTCCTGCCCGCACGGCGGCTTCTGGGGCCAGGTCGGCTCGGACGGCGGGCAGGGCGAGGCGGTGCGCGTCCCGTTCGCGGACGGCACCCTGGTGAAGCTGCCCAAGGAGGCGCAGGGCGACGAGAAGCTGCTGCCGGGGCTGCTGGCGCTCTCCGACGTGATGGCGACCGGGCACCACGCGGCGGTCTCGGCGCGGGTGCGCCCGGGCGCCACGGTGGCGGTGGTCGGCGACGGCGCGGTGGGCCTGTGCGGGGTGCTGGCCGCCCACCGGCTGGGCGCCGGGCGGATCATCGCGCTGGGCCGGCACACCGCGCGCACCGACCTGGCCCGCCGGTTCGGCGCGACCGACGTGGTCGCCGAGCGCGGCGAGGCGGCGATCGAGGCGGTCCGCGAGCTGACCGGCGGGCAGGGCGCGCACGCCGTGCTGGAGGCGGTCGGCACCGAGGAGTCGATGCGCACCGCCGTGTCGATCGCCCGGGACGGCGGCGCCGTCGGCTACGTGGGCGTGCCGCACGGCGGCAGCGCCGGCGTCGACATCGGTCAGATGTTCGGCCGGAACGTGTCGCTCAACGGCGGGGTCGCGCCGGCCCGCGCGTACATCCCCGAGCTGCTGCCGGACGTCCTGTCCGGCGCCATCGAGCCGGGCCTGGTCTTCGACCGGACGGTGGACCTCGACGGCGTCCCGGACGGCTACCGGGCGATGGACGACCGATCGGCGCTGAAGGTGCGGGTGGCTTTCTGACGCACCGCTGTTGACGCACCGCCAGGGGTGGCTCCGGTTGACCGGGGCCACCCCTTCGGTATGTCCCGGATGCACCCCGGACGGGTGGTTTTCGGTCAATCGGCTGCTGCGAAAGAGCGAACGAATGGCTGAACACTGTCAAACCCTTCCGGGTGACGCCCCGTCCTCCTAGCATTGCGCGGCGCGCATCGGACCTGTGACTTCGCTCACGTTCGATCGTTTCCACTGATGCGACCACTACGCCGAAGGAGTGAGGAGTCAGAGTGGAATCGCCGCCGATCGACACCATCCCCAGCGAAACCCAACTCATCGAGGAGAGCGCGGAGTTCCGAACCCTCCGGCGCTCGTTCCGGAACTTCGCGTTCCCGGTCACCATCGGTTTCGTGCTCTGGTACCTGCTCTACGTGCTGCTCTCCGGCTACGCCCCCGCCCTGATGGGCACCAAGGTCGTCGGGCACGTCAACGTCGCCCTGGTGCTCGGGCTGATGCAGTTCGCCACGACCTTCGCCATCGCCGCCTGGTACGCGCGCTACGCCGACCGGAGGATCGACCCCGGCGCGGCCGCGATCCGCGAGGCGCGCGGTGCGGTCGTCCACGCGCCCCGGGAGGCCGCCGAATGAACCTGCTCGCCAGCTCCGCCACCGACCACCGCGGCCTCACGATGACCCTGTTCGGGATCTTCGTGCTCACCACCCTCGGCATCACCGTCTGGGCCGGCCGGCAGACCAAGGACGCCGCCGACTTCTACGCCGGCGGCCGGGCCTTCTCCGGCTTCCAGAACGGCCTCGCCATCTCCGGCGACTACATGTCCGCCGCCTCCTTCCTCGGCATCGCCGGCGCCATCGCGCTGTTCGGCTACGACGGCTTCCTCTACTCCATCGGCTTCCTGGTCGCCTGGCTGGTCGCACTGCTGCTGGTCGCCGAGCCGCTGCGCAACTCCGGCCGCTACACCATGGCCGACGTGCTGGCGTTCCGGATGCGCCAGCGCCCGGTGCGCACCGCCGCCGGCATCTCCACCATCGTGGTGTCGATCTTCTACCTGCTCGCCCAGATGGTCGGCGCCGGCAGCCTGGTCGCCCTGCTCCTCGGGGTCAGCGGCGACGGCGCCAAGCGCTGGACGATCGTCGCGGTCGGCGCGCTGATGGTCCTCTACGTCGCCATGGGCGGCATGAAGGGCACCACCTGGGTGCAGATCGTCAAGGCGGTGCTGCTGATCGCCGGCACCGCGCTGATGACCGTCCTGGTGCTGGCCAAGTACCACTTCAACCTCTCCGCCCTGCTCGGCGCCGCCGCCGACGCCAGCGGCAAGGCCGACGCCTTCCTCGAACCGGGGCTGA
Source organism: Kitasatospora sp. NPDC058032 (assembly GCF_042885845.1). NCBI lineage: Bacteria > Bacillati > Actinomycetota > Actinomycetes > Kitasatosporales > Streptomycetaceae > Kitasatospora > Kitasatospora sp. NPDC058032. Next base: position 124,856 of record NZ_JBHVRK010000020.1, read on the forward strand.
AGTACGGCGCCACCGGCACCAGCAAGCTCGACTTCCTCAGCCTCGGCCTGGCCCTGGTGCTCGGCACCGCGGGCCTGCCGCACATCCTGGTCCGCTTCTACACCGTGCCCACCGCCAAGGCCGCCCGGAAGTCGGTGCTCTGGGCGATCGGCATCATCGGCGGCTTCTACCTGATGACCCTCGCGCTCGGCTTCGGCGCCGCCGCGCTGGTCGGCCCCAAGGCGATCAAGGCCGCCAACGCGGCCGGCAACACCGCCGCCCCGCAGCTCGCCGAACAGCTCGGCGGCGGCGCGGGCACCACCGGCGGGGCGGTGCTGCTCGCGGTGATCTCCGCGGTCGCCTTCGCCACCATCCTCGCCGTCGTCGCCGGACTGACCCTCGCCTCCTCGGCCTCCTTCGCCCACGACCTCTACGTCAACGTCTTCCGGCGCGGCAAGGTCTCCGAGCGCGAGGAGGTGCGGGTCGCCAAGTGGGCGGCCGCCGGGATCGGCGCGGTGGCGATCGTGCTCAGCCTGTTCGCCGACAAGCTCAACACCGCCGCCCTGGTCGCCCTGGCCTTCGCGGTGGCCGCCTCGGCGAACCTGCCCACCCTGCTGTACTCGCTGTTCTGGAAGCGCTTCAACACCGCCGGCGCGGTCAGCTCGGTCTACACCGGCCTGGTCACCGCGGTGGTGCTGGTGGTCTTCTCCCCGGTGGTCTCGGGCGCGAAGAACTCGCTCTTCCCGCACTCCGACTTCCACTGGTTCCCGCTGGAGAACCCCGGACTGGTCTCCATCCCGGCCGGCTTCCTGGCCGGCTGGATCGGCACCGTGCTCTCCCGCCGCGGGGCCGACCCGGCGAAGTACGCTGAACTCGAGGTGCGCTCGCTCACCGGGTTGGGCGCCCACTGACGGACGGGCGGTGACTAAGCTGGCCCGGCCCCGCCGTGACGGAGGCCGGGCCGGCCGCCCTGGCGGCACCTCACTCGGGAAGGGACCGCCGTGCTGCTCGACACCTTCGGCCGCCGCGCCGTCGACCTGCGGGTCTCCCTCACCGACCGGTGCAACCTGCGCTGCACCTACTGCATGCCCGAGGAGGGCCTGCAGTGGCTGGCCAAGCCCGAGCTGCTCACCGACGAGGAGATCGTCCGGCTGGTGACCCTCGCCGTGCGCGACCTCGGCGTCCAGGAGGTCCGCTTCACCGGCGGGGAGCCGCTGCTGCGCCCCGGGCTGGTCGGCATCGTCGAGGCCTGCGCGGCCCTCGACCCGCGCCCCGAGCTGTCGCTCACCACCAACGGCATCGGCCTCGCCCGCACCGCGGTGGCGCTGCGCTCGGCCGGCCTGGACCGGGTCAACGTCTCGCTGGACACCCTCGACGGGTCCACCTTCCAGACCCTCACCCGGCGCCGCCGCCACCACGACGTGCTGGCCGGCCTGGCCGCCGCCGAGGCCGCCGGGCTCGTCCCGGTGAAGCTCAACGCGGTGCTGATGCGCGGCGTCAACGAGCACGAGGCGCCGGACCTGCTCGCCTGGTGCCTGGAGCGCGGCTACGAGCTGCGGTTCATCGAGCAGATGCCGCTGGACGCCCAGCACGGCTGGGACCGCTCCGCGATGATCACTGCCGAGGAGATCCTGGAGCGGCTGTCCGCCCGCTTCACCCTCACCCCCGAGCCCTCGGGCCGTCGCGGTGCGGCGCCCGCCGAGCGCTGGGTGGTGGACGGCGGCCCCGGCCGGGTCGGTGTGATCGCCTCGGTGACCCGCCCGTTCTGCCGCGCCTGCGACCGCACCCGGCTCACCGCCGACGGTCAGGTCCGCAACTGCCTCTTCGCCACCGGTGAGACCGATCTGCGCACCGCCCTGCGCTCCGGCGCGGACGACGCCGAGCTGGCCGCGCTGTGGCGTGCGGCGATGTGGGGCAAGAAGGCCGGCGCCGGCATCGACCAGCCGGACTTCCACCAGCCGGTGCGTCCGATGTCGGCCATCGGCGGCTGAGGCCGGCCGAGGCGCGGTCCGGGGGCGCGGGCCGGGGTCGGCCGGGGCTCAGGCCCCGGGGGTCCCGTCGCCCTGACCGGTGAACGGCAGGACCTCCTTGAGGAAGCCGCGCACCCCGAGGAACTGCGAGAGGTGCTCGCGGTGCTCCTCGCAGGCCAGCCAGGTCTTGCGGCGGTCCGGGGTGTGCAGCTTGGGGTTGTTCCAGACCAACTCCCAGACGGCGTCCGCGCGGCAGCCCTTCGCGGAGCAGATCGGGGTCTGCGGCTGGGGGGCGTCGGGGAGCAGCATCGGCGGTCGTCCTCGGGCGGTCGGCGGGGTGGTCGTCACCGCCAGTCTGTCACGCACCCCGGCATGCGCACATGGCGACGCCGGGCAGCCACGGGGGGAGCCGCCCGGCGTCGGTCCGTCGCTCCGACGGGGGATGCGGAGCGCGTACGCAGTATGTCACGGGGCGGGGTGGGTATGGGGAGGTCTTGCATGATTAATCTGAGCTTCTTTTGAGCTTTCCGCCTGGGCAATCGGTGGAAAATAGCTCAAAACGGACGCTCAGTTCCGGCCCTGTGAAGAATCGGTGGGCACACGTCCGGCCCCATCAGCACCCTGCGTCACATCCGCCCCCTGAGGCCCACTGCCGCCGGGGCCCAGCATCAGCGGGGTGGTCGCCGGCACGTCGAAGGTGGACGGCAGGCCCGGCGCCTTCTCCCGGCCCGCGTTGGCGAGCAGCACCGCGAAGTACGGCAGCAGCACTCCGCCCGCCAGCGCCACGAACGCCAGCCACCGCTGGACGTCCCACAGCACCACCGCGAGCAGCACGCACACGGTCCGCAGCAGCATCGAGGCCACGTAGCGGCGCTGGCGGCCGCGGACGTCCTCGCTGAGGCTGCTGCGGGCTCCCGTGATCCGGTAGACCTGCCCGCCGTCGGGGCTCTTGCCCATGTCCCAAACCGCCTTCGTCCGCGCACCCGCGCGCCTCGTCGCGCGGCCTCCTCACGGTACGCCGGGAGCGGGGCGACGACGAGACCGGGGCCGCGTGCGTACGCCTATCGGCCCTGGGCGAGGTACTGCGGAGGCACCGCGTCCGTCAGCCAGACCCCGTTGGCGCTCACCCGGAACTCGTGTCCCGCCTCGGCCATCGCGGCCGCGTCGACCAGGAGCACCACCGGCCGGCCGTGCCGGGCGCCGACCCGGGTGGCGGTCTCGACGTCCGCCGACAGGTGGACGTCCTGCCGGGCCATCGGGCGCAGGCCTTCCCGGAGGATCGCCGCCAGGCTCCGGGTCGCGGTGCCGTGGAACAGCACCGGCGGGGGCTCGGTGGCGGCCAGACCGAGGTCGACCGCCACCGTGTGCCCCTGGCTGGCGCGGATCGAGAGGCCGTCCGGCGAGTAGGCGAAGCGGCGCTTGTTGTTGGTCGCCACCACGTGGTCCAGCTCGGCCCTGGTCAGCCGGGTACCCCGGGCCGCCAGCGCGCCGAGCAGCACGTCCACCCGGACCCAGCCGGCCGGGTCCAGGGTGACCCCGACCCGGCCGGGGTCGTGCCGCAGGATGCGCGACAGCATCTTGCTGGTCCTGACCGTGCGCTTCTCGTCCACGCCTCTCGATCCTCCTCCAGGCCGGGCCCTACGAGGCCTGGCTGACCGAACTCATGTTGAACCCCGGCACCCGCACCGGCGGCATCGCCGTCCGGGTGAACCAGTCGCTCCACTCGCGCGGCAGGCAGCGCTCCGTGCGGCCGACCTCGGTGATCCGGCCGAGCAGGTCCACCGGCGACTCGTTGAAGCGGAAGTTGTTGACCGCGCCGACCACCTCGCCGTTCTCCACCAGGTAGACGCCGTCCCGGGTGAGACCGGTCAGCAGCAGGGTCGCCGGGTCCACCTCGCGGATGTACCAGAGGCAGGTGAGCAGCAGCCCGCGCTCGGTGCGCGCGATCATCTCCTCCAGGGTCGGCGCGGCCTCCTGGTCGGCCGTCTCCAGGACGAGGTTGTCGATCGCCGGGCGCACCGGCAGCCCGCCCAGCGCCGCCGCGTGGCGGCTGCTGACCAGGGCGGTCAGCTCGCCGTCGCGGATCCAGTCGGTCGCGGTCAGCGGCAGGCCGTTGTCGAACACCGAGGACTCGTCCTCGCTGGCGTGCACCAGCGCGAACGGCGCGGACTCCAGGCCCGGCTCGTGCGGGTCGGAGCGCAGCGTCAGCGGCAGCCCGGCCAGCTTGTCGCCGATCCGGGTGCCCCCACCGGGCCGGGAGAAGACGGTGCGGCCCTCGAAGGCGTCCCGCCCGCCGGCCGACCAGGTCAGGTACACCATGAGGTCGGCGACGGCGGACGGCGGCAGCAGGGTCTCGTAGCGGCCGGCCGGCAGGTCGATCCGGCGCTCGCCCCAGCCGAGCCGCCGGGTCGCCTCGGCGTGCAGGGCGGTGACGTCCACGTCCGAGAAGTCCCGGGTGGCGGCGCCGGTCCAGGCCGAGCCGGACAGGTCGGCGGTCTTGGCGTTCAGCTCGACCGTGCCGGTCGGCTGGTCGTGGCGCAGCCGCAGGCCGGTGGAGCTGCCCAGGTAGCTGGTGACCAGCTCGTGCCGGGCGAAGCCGTACAGCAGCTCGCCCTGCTCGGCGGCGCGGGCGAAGGCCCGGCCGAGGGCCGGTCCGAACTCCGCGAACACCTCGATCGAGGTCTCCCCGGGCGGCTCGGTGAAGTGCGGCGAGTTCGGCTGCTCGGCGACGGTGACCAGCGGCTGCGCGTCCTCGGCCGGGCCGGCCGCGCGGGCGGCCTCCTCGGCGGCCCGGACCAGCTCGGCCACCTCCTGGGGTTCGACGGCCTCGCGGGAGACCACGCCGGAGGCGGTGCCCTCGGCGCCGGCCACCGTGGCGATCACGGTCAGCCGCCGGCCCCGGGTGACGCCGTTGGTGGTGAGCGCGTTGCCGGCCCAGCGCAGGTTGGCGCTCGACTCCTCATCGGCGATCACCACGCAGCCGTCGGCGCGGGAGAGGCCGAGCGCCAGCTCGACGAGTTCGTGGGGCTGCGTCGTCGCGGTCATCAGTGACCCGCCTCCTGCTGGGTGTTGAGCACGTTGACGTTGCGGAAGAGCGCCGAGGGGCAGCCGTGGCTGACGGCGGCGACCTGGCCGGGCTGCGCCTTGCCGCAGTTGAAGGCCCCGCCGAGCACATAGGTCTGCGGGCCGCCGACGGCCGCCATCGAGCCCCAGAAGTCGGTGGTGGTGGCCTGGTAGGCGAAGTCCTTCACCTGGCCGGCGAGTTCGCCGTTCTTGATGGCGTAGGCCCGCTGCCCGGTGAACTGGAAGTTGTACCTCTGCATGTCGATCGACCACGAACGGTCGCCGACGATGTAGAGGCCGTTCTCGACGCCCGCGAACAGGCCCTCGGTGGACGGGCCGCCGGCGACCGGCTGGAGCGAGACGTTGGCCATCCGCTGCACCGGGACGTGCGCGGGGGAGTCGGCGAAGGCGCAGCCGTTGGAGCGCCCGAAGCCCTTGAGCCCGGCCATCGCGCGGTCGAGCTGGTAGCCGACCAGGACGCCGTCCTTGACGAGGTCCCAGGACTGCGCGGCCACTCCCTCGTCGTCGTAGCCGACGGTGGACAGGCCGTGCTCGGCGGTGCGGTCGCCGGTGACGTGCATCAGCTCGGAGCCGTACTTCAGCGAGCCGAGCCGGTCGAAGGTGGCGAAGGAGGTGCCCGCGTAGGCGGCCTCGTAGCCGAGGGCGCGGTCCAGTTCGGTGGCGTGGCCGATCGACTCGTGGATGGTCAGCCAGAGGTTGGACGGGTCGATCACCAGGTCGTAGCGGCCCGGCCGGACGCTCGGCGCCTTCATCTTCTCGGCCAGGTGGACGGGCAGCGCGGCGAGCTCGGCGTCCCAGTCCCAGCCGGTGCCGGTCAGGCTCTGTCCATCGGGGGACGACCCCCGCGCCCCCGTCAGATATTCCCAGCCGCGCCCGGCCGGCGGGGCCAGGGTGCGCATCGAGTCGAACGCGCCGGTCCGCCCGTCCACCGAGCTGGCCTCCAGCACCGGGTGCAGCCGGATCCGCTGCTGGGTGGTGACGGTGCCGGCGGTGTCCGCGTAGAACTTGTTCTCCTGGACGGTCAGCAGGGTCGCCGAGACGTGCGAGACGCCCTCGGCGGCCAGCAGCCGGGCGCTCCACTCGGAGAGCAGCGCGGTCTTCTCGGCGTCCGGCACCTCGAAGGGGTTCACCTCGTACGCGGAGACCCAGGTGACGTCCCGGTGCACCGGCTCGTCGGCCAGCTCGACGCGCTCCGCCGAGCCCGCCGCCCGGCTGATCCCGCCGGACAGCCGGGCCACCGCGACGGCCTGCTCGGCCACCCGGGCCGCCGCGTCCGGGGTGAGGTCGACCCCGGCGGCGAAGCCCCAGGCGCCGTCGAGCAGCACCCGCACGGCGAAGCCGAGCTGGACGCTGTCGGAGGTGCCGGCCGGGCGGGCGTCGCGCAGCCGCCAGGAGGCGCTGCGGACCCGCTCCAGACGGAAGTCCGCGTGCCCGGCGCCGAGTTCACGGGCCCGGGCGAGGGCGGCGTCGGCGAGGGCGGTCAGCGGGTAGCCGAGGAACAGCGGGTCGACGGCGCGCGGGACGCCGCCGTGGGACGGGGGCGTGGCGGTCGGGGGCAGCGGAGGCAATCGGGCTCCCTGGTCGGGCGGACGGCGGTGCGGCGCCCCGGTACCGACAGGGGCGCCCGAACCGCATCATTTCCCGCAAAGGGGCTTTCGGCCAGCGTATTTCCGGTGCGGCGGCCGGCCGGCTACCCGATGCCCTCCCACCAGCCCTCCAGCTCCGGCGGGTTGTCGACGTCGACCCGCTCGCCGGGGCGCGGGACGGCCAGCCGCACGCCGTGCTCCTTGGCCGCCACCAGCAGCCGCTCGACGGGCTCGGCCCACGGGTGCAGGCCCAGGTTGAAGGTGCACCAGTGCACCGGGAGCAGCAGCTCGGCGTTGAGCTCGCGGTGGGCGCGGACGGCGTCCTCGGGCGTCATGTGGATGTCCGCCCAGGCCGGGTCGTAGGCGCCGACCTGGACCAGCGCGGCGTCGAACGGGCCGTGCTCGGCGCCGATCCGCGCGTAGCCCTCGAAGTAGCCGGAGTCGCCGGTGTAGTAGACCTTGCGGCTCGGCCCGGCGACGACCCAGGACCCCCACAGGGTGGTGTTGCGGGTCAGGCCGCGGCCGGAGAAGTGGTGGGCGGCGGTCAGGGTGAGCGCCAGGTCGCCGAGGGTGCAGGTCTCGTCCCAGTCCAGCTCGATGATCCGGTGCTCGGGCACGCCCCAGCGGCGCAGGTGGGCGCCGATGCCGAGCGGCACCGCGAACGGCGCGGACTGACTGCGCACCAGCCGCCGGACCGTCGCCATGTCCAGGTGGTCGTAGTGGTCGTGCGAGATGAGCACCGCGTCGACCTGCGGCAGCTCCTCCAGTTCCACCGGCACCGGGTGCAGCCGGCGCGGGCCGACCTGCGCGGCGGGGGAGCAGCGCTCGCTCCAGATCGGGTCGAGCAGCACCCGGGAGCCCTCGATCTCGACCAGCGCGGAGGCGTGCCCGTACCAGGTGACCGCCACGCCCTCGGCGGCCGCACCGGCGGCGTCGGCCGGGCGGACGACGGGCACCGCGCCGTTCGGGGTGCGGCCGGCGCGCTGGAACAGCACCCGGCGCACCGTCTCCGGGTCGATGCCGGACGCCGCGGCCGTCCGGGCCAGCTCGGAGGGCGCGTTGTGGAAGACGCCGTCGCGGTACTGCGGGGAGTTGCGCAGCCGCTCCTCCCGCTCGCCGTCCGGCCGGCGGCCGAATGCCGCCGGGAGGTCGCGCAGCGCCCAGGCGACCGCTCCGGCGCCGACCGCCAGCGCGGCCAGGGCCGCCAGTCGTCCGCGTCGGTGGGTGGTCCCGACCCGTGCCTCGCTCATTCCGCGTTCCGCCTCCGCTCGTCACCGGGGCCGGCTGTCCGGCTGCGGGCCGCCGTCGGCCCCGGTGCGGCGGCCCCGGCGTCGTGCCGCACCAGGGGGCACAACGGGCGTGCACCGTCGCGGGGTTCCCGGACGGGCCGCTCAGTGGACACGACAATCCGGTGCGGACCGGTGGGCGAATCGCGTGAAAACCGGTTGGACGTGAATTGTCGGGTACTGACAGTTCCGTCGCTGCGGCGCTGTCGGAGACCGATTCGCCGCCGCGCCGGGCCGACCGATAGCGTCACACTGCGTACTCGTTGCGATGTACGTGGACATCACGAAGTGGTGCGCGGGCATCACGGCGTGCGCACACAAGGGAGAGAGGTGGATCGTTGAGCCGCTCGGTTCTCGTCACCGGAGGCAACCGGGGCATCGGCCTCGCGATCGCCCAGGCCTTCGCCGAGGCGGGCGACAAGGTCGCCATCACCAGCCGGTCGGGTGAGGTCCCCGAGCAGCTGGCCAAGTTCGACGTGCTCGCGGTGCGCTGCGACATCACCGACAGCGCCCAGGTGGACGCGGCCCTGACCGAGGTCGAGGCCGCGCACGGCGCCGTCGAGGTGCTGGTCGCCAACGCCGGGATCACCAACGACACCCTGCTGCTGCGGATGTCGGAGGAGGCCTTCACCTCCGTCCTGGACACCAACCTCACGGGCACCTTCCGGGTCGTGAAGCGCGCGTCCAAGCTGATGATGCGTGCCCGTAAGGGCAGGATCGTGCTGATCTCCTCGGTCGTCGGCCTCTCCGGCTCCCCGGGCCAGTCCAACTACGCCGCGTCCAAGGCCGGCCTGGTCGGCTTCGCCCGTTCGCTGGCCCGCGAGCTGGGCCCGCGCAACATCACCGTCAACGTGGTCGCTCCCGGCTTCGTGGACACCGACATGACCGCGGTGCTCAGCGACGAGCGCCGCGCGGAGATCGTCGCCGACGTGCCGCTGGGCCGTTACGCGGCGCCCGCCGAGGTCGCTTCCACCGTGCGGTTCCTCGGTTCGGACGAGGCCGCGTACATCACCGGAGCCGTCATTCCCGTCGACGGCGGATTGGGCATGGGTCACTGACATGAGCGGAATCCTCGAGGGCAAGCGCATCCTGATCACCGGTGTGCTGATGGAGTCCTCCATCGCCTTCCACACCGCCAAGCTGGCCCAGGAGCAGGGCGCCGAGGTCATCCTGACCGCCTTCCCGCGGCCGAGCCTGACCGAGCGCATCGCCAAGAAGCTGCCGAACCCGGTCAAGGTCCTGGAGCTGGACGTCTCCAGCGAGGAGCAGCTGGCCGGCATCGCCGACCAGGTGCGCGAGCACCTGCCGAGCCTGGACGGCATCGTCCACTCGATCGGCTTCGCCCCGCAGGACGCCCTGGGCGGCAACTTCCTGAACACGCCGTGGGAGTCCGTGGCCACCGCCGTGCACGTCTCGGCGTTCTCGCTGAAGTCGCTGACCATGGCGCTGCTGCCGCTGATGCAGGACGGCGGCGCGGTCGTCGGCCTCACCTTCGACGCGCAGTACGCCTGGCCGCAGTACGACTGGATGGGCCCGGCGAAGGCCGCCCTGGAGTCGACCAACCGCTACCTGGCCCGCTACCTGGGCGAGCGGGACATCCGCTGCAACCTGGTCTCGGCCGGCCCGCTGGCCTCGATGGCCGCCAAGTCCATCCCGGGCTTCCCCGACCTGGCCGCCACCTGGGACACCCGCTCCCCGCTGAAGTGGGACCTGAGCGACCCGGAGCCGGCCGGCCGCGGCGTCGTCGCCCTGCTGTCGGACTGGTTCCCGAAGACCACCGGCGAGATCGTCCACGTCGACGGCGGCCTGCACGCCATCGGCGCCTGACGCCCCTCGCACACGCCGCTGCCCGGCACCCCTCCCGACGAGGAGCGGTGCCGGGCAGCGGCGTTCCGGTGCCGGGTCACTTCGGGGCGATCGGCTCGCAGCCGCGCTGCCCCGCCACCGCGTTCGCCCAAGAGGTGAACAGCGGCGTGCCGTAACCGGCGGGGTCCACGGGGTCAACGAGGTCGCCGCGCCCGGACAGCTGGAGGAACAGATCGTCCTCGCCGCACGGCGCGTGGACGGCGCTGTACGAGCCGGTGCCCCGCCAGCCGGCCGGCAGCGGCGCCGTCAGCTCCTTGCGCCCGGCGGCGAAGGCCGGGTAGCGGGTGTCGGCGGTGGCGGTGAAGCGGATCGCCGGCTCCGCCATGGTCCCGCTGTAGACCCAGCAGGACTGCAGCGGCGCCGCCGGGTCGCTGACCCGCTGGGCCGGCTCCGGCAGGTCCTTCCCGGTCCCGACGCCCGGCAGGCCGCAGAGCCGCCCGTCGGCGGCGGGCACGGCGGCCGGGCCGGCGGCGGTGAGGTGCATGTCCGGCGCGTCGGCGGCGCCGCAGCCGGAGGAGCCGGCGACCGCCGAGCCGAAGTCGCCGGCGAGCCGGGCGAGGGCCTCCCGGGTCGGCTGGTCCGGGGTCTCCCGGGCCGGGTCGTCCTGCCGGCGGACCCCGCCCTCGCCGCGGTGGCGCACGTCCGCGCTGAGGACGTCGGCGTCCCGGTCGGGGAAGTCCTCCGACGCACCGTCGGCGGGCTTGCGGCAGCCCGCCGGCAGCACCAGCCAGCCGGTGTCGTTGGCGAAGGCGCCGATCGGGCCCCGGTCCGGCTGCGACATCCCCGGATCGACCTGGCTGCGCCGGTCGGCGACCTTGACGCCGTGGGTGCGCAGGGTGAGGTCGGCGCCGTCGCGGGCCTCGATCACGCAGCTGCCCTCCGGCCGCTCACGGTCCTTCGACCGCTCGCTGCGGACGACCTCCAGCCGGCCGCCGCCCAGCACCGCCCGGACGTCCCCGGTCGCGACGGCGCCGTCGCAGAGCCGGTCCGGGAGGAACAGGCCGGTGTACCGCCACGCGGCGAAGCCGCCCGCGCCGAGGGCGAGGACGAGCACGCCGGCGAGGACCGCCCAGGTGCGTCGGGAGAGCCTCACTGCTGACCGTTCCGTCCGAGCGCGCTCATCGCGTTGGCGTGCCCGTTGGTGTGGCCGTTCTCGATGTTGGAGTAGACGAGGTCGGCCCGGGCGTCCGTGGTGTAGCCGTTGGCGCGGCCCCAGCCGAGGGACATCTCCTTGCTCTGGTTCAGGGCCGCGAAGTGGTGGTCGGAGGACGCCTTGTTGCCGGCGTCCTGGGCGTCCTTCTTGACGTCGTCCGCCCACTTCTCGATGCCCATGTCGACGAGCGTGCCCGCGATGTCGCCGACCTCCGGGATGAACCCGGTCACGGTGCCGTTCATCGAGGAGGCGAACGAGCTGGTCTTGTCGGCCCACTCCATCCGGTCGTCCTTGTTGTCCAGGATGACGTCCGAGCGGATGGCGTCGTAGGCGCCGAGCGCGGTGCCGACGCGCTGGGCCGGGACGTCGACCGCGTCGCGGTCCGCGCGCGGGTCGGCCGGCAGGCCGCCGATGACCTCGGCGGCCTTGGCCCGCTCGGCGCTGTAGAGCAGCGCGTAGGCCTCGGGCTCGTCCGAGACGCCGCGCAGGACGCGGACCAGGCTGTCGGCGCCGCCGTCGATGTGGCCCTCGCCGTTCACCTCCTTGACCCCGCCGCCGCCGCTGCTGACGTGGTCGCTGAGGATCTTGTGGGTGTCGTCGACGTAGTCCGACAGGGCGTTGGCGAGCGGCATCTTCAGATCGTCGTGGATCTCGCTGCCCTTGCCGTCCCCGTCCAGGGCCGAGATCACGCCCTCCATGACGCGGGCCTGGGCAGGGGTGTGCGGGCCTCCCTTGTGGGTGCCCTCGCCAGGGACGTCGCCGGTGGCGGCGGCCTCCAGGGCGGCGGCCAGGCCCTCCTGGTGGGTGGCCTTGTCCTGGATCGGCGGGCCGTACAGGGTGTTGGTGAACGTGGTGGGCCACTTGCGGTCGCGCAGCAGGTACTTGAGGCGGTCGTCGGCGCCGGGCGACTTGGGGTCCAGGAACATCGTGGCGGCGTCCGGGTTCTGGCCCATCAGCTTGAGCACGCCGTCCACGGGGTCGTACACCAGGTCCGGGCGCGGGCCGTTGAACTGGTGCATGCCCCAGCGGTTCTTGTCGCCGCGCTCGGCGCTCAGGATGTCGGTGCCGAGGTCGTTCAGGAACTCCTTGCCGTACCCGGCGTTGCCGTGCTGGAGCAGCGTGGCCAGCGTCTGGTAGCCGTAGATCGGCTCGGCGCCGCCGCCGAAGTGGCGCTCGTTGATGTTCTTGACGCCGGCTTCCTGCAGGCCCTTGCGGAAGTCCTGGTAGAACTTGCTGTTGCTGTCCCGGGTGGCGCCGGCGATGGTGTTGGCGAGGTTGGTCTGCAGCTCGCCGTACTCGCCCTTGTTCTTGCCGTCCCGGTCGTTGAGCCGCAGCTCCAGCTCGTCGGCGAGCAGCAGGGTGCCCTCCGGGCCGAGCGCGTTGAGCAGGGTCTGGCCGTAGACCGGGCTGCCGGAGTTGGCCTTCATCAGGTTGTTGAGCTCGGCGAGCTCCTCCGGGGTGAGGGTCTTGCCGTCCTTGATCCGGGCGGCGAGCTCGGCGGCCCGCTTGCCGTCCGCCTCGTCGCCGCCGCCGGCGGCCTGGCCGTTGAACTGGTTGGTCGGGTCGCCGACCTTGGCGGCGCGGCGCAGCTGGAGGGCGGCCCGCTGGTCGGCGGCGGTCGCCTCCTCCAGGGCGATCTTGATCTGCTGCGCCCACTTCCCGGCGGCCTCGCTGCGCTCCTGCTGGTAGTCCCGGTCGTGGCGGTACTCCTGCTTGGTGGCCGGGTCGAGCGCGCCGACGTCGAACATCACGGCGCCGGTGCCGGTCACCTTCATGCCGTCGGCCTGGGCGCCGGCGACGGCCTGCTTCAGCTTCTTCTGCGCCGCCTCGAAGTCGTTCTTGGCGTCGGTGATGATCGAGGCGACGGCTTTGGCCTCGGTCTGCGCGTCGATGCTCTGCTGGCGGGTCGCGCTCACGTGCATGTTGGCGGCGAACGCGGTGGAGCCCATCCACAGGCCCTGGTTGCCGGTGACCGAGAGCACCTCGGTCTCCAGCCGGTGCTGGATCTGCAGGTACTTCCCGGCCATCTCGGTCCAGTCGGCGGCGGCCTTGGCCATCGCGGACGGGTCGGCCTTCATGACGTCCTCGTAACCGAGCAGGCTCATCGGGTCACGCCTTCCCGGTGAACGACGTGGCGATGCCCTGCTCGACGTTCAGGTAGTTGGTGTGGGTCTGGCGCATCATCCCGGCCTCCTGGTTGAGCCGGCCGTTGAGCTGCGACACCTGCTCGTGCCACTCCTTGACCGCGCCGCGCAGCGCCGCCGCGGTGTCCCAGCCGCTCAGCTTCCCGGCCGCCGCCTCGGTCGACTCGTCGGCCCCCTTGCCGGCCGCGGTGCTGTCGTTGGCGATGCCGTCCAGCGCGGTGGCCGCCTTGTCGAGGGCCGGCGTCGACACCTTGGTCGGCCCCCCGCCCGGTCCCTGGCCCAGTTTCAGGTCCGGATCCGCCATCAGTTCTCCCCGTTGTGTGCACACCCGACCGGAGTACGGCCGTCCGCGAATTTTCACGGGACGTTAGCACGCCAAATCGGGCCTCCGGCAAGGCGTGAGGCCGTCCCCCCGGGGGCGGGCGGGGTCAGGCCTCGGGGTCGTTGCAGCGGCCGATGGCGCGGCCGGCCTCGTGCGAGGCGCGCTGGGCGTCGCGGGCGCGGATGGCGTCGACGATCTTGTCGTGGCCGAGGTAGCGCTCGGCGATGAGTTCGGGTCCGACGTCGTGGCGCAGATGGGCCCGGGTGACCTCGCCGAGGTCCGCGTAGAGGGCGGCGAGCACGTCGTTGTGGGCGGCGGAGACGACGGCCTGGTGGAAGGCGGCATCGGCCTGGACGAAGTCCTCGGCGTCGCCCGCGCGCCAGGCGTCCTCGCGGCGGGCGAGCGCGGCGTCGATGAGCACGAGGTCGCGCTCGGTGCGGCGGGTGGCGGCGAGGCCGGCGGCGGAGGTCTCCAGGGTGGCCCGCAGCTCGGCGACCTGGGCGCGTTCGGCGTCGGCGAAGCGGCGGTGCATCACGCCGGCGAGCTCGCTGGTGGCCAGGACGTAGGTGCCGGAGCCCTGGCGGATGTCCAGCAGCCCGTTGTGGGCGAGCGCGCGGACGGCCTCGCGGACCGTGTTCCTCGCCACACCGAGCTGTTCGACGAGGGCGGCCTCGGTCGGGATGCGCGAGCCGACCGGCCACTCGCCGGAGGTGATCTGGGCACGCAGCTGGGAGATCACCTGGTCGGACAGCGGGGTGCGCCTCGGCGAGGACAGCGCCACAAGGACTCCTTGGGTCGGATGGGTCGGGCCATCATGCCAATTCACGGATGCACTAATTCATCCCATCATTCTATGATGACTCGCATGTCGTCCGCAGCAGACACCGCAGACCCCGCCACCGCCTCCCCCCGCGCCGGTGGCCGGCCGCAGACCGAGCGGCCCGCCCCGACCGGCCGCAGCTCCGTCGGCTGGCTCTTCGCCCTCGCGATCGCCGCCGCCGCGTTCAACCTCCGCCCCGTGGTCACCAGCCTCGGGCCGATGCTCGACCAGGTCCGCACCGACCTCGGGATGAGCCCGACGGTGGCCGGCCTGCTCACCGCCGTCCCCTCGCTCTGCTTCGCCCTGTTCGGCTTCGCCGCGCCCGGCCTGGCCCGCCGGCTCGGCCCGGTCGCCGTGGTCACCGCGGGCATGGGCGCGATCACCGCCGGCGTGCTGGCCCGCTCCTTCGCCGGCAACACCGCCGTCTTCCTGCTGCTGACCGCGCTCGCGCTGGCCGGAGTCGCGGTCGCCAACGTGCTGCTCCCGGTGGTGATCAAGCGGTACTTCCCGGACAAGGTCGGGCCGATGATCGGCCTGTACTCGATGGCGCTGTCCGGCGGCACCGCGCTGGCCGCGGCCGTCGCCGTCCCGCTGACCAGCGCGCTCGGCGGCGACTGGCGGGTCGGCCTCGGGGTGTGGGCCGCGCTCGGCGCCCTCGCCCTGCTGCTCTGGGTCCCGGTGCTGCTCACCCGCCGCAAGCAGGGCGGCGGGCCGTCGGACGGCCGGGGCGCCGGGACGAAGCTGCCGATCACCCGCAGCCGCACCGCCTGGGCGCTGGCCTGCTTCTTCGGCTGCCAGGCGACCGGCGCCTACGTGGTGATGGGCTGGCTGCCGAAGATCTTCCAGGACTCCGGCATCTCTGAGGGCACCTCCGGCGTGCTGCTGGCGCTGACCATGGTGATCGGCGTGCCGGTCTCCTTCGTGCTGCCCAACCTGGCCGCCCGCCGCGGTGACCAGCGGCTGTTCGTGGTGGTGCTGGCGGCCTTCGGCATCGCCGGCTACCTGGGCCTGGCGTTCGCCCCCGCCGCCGCGCCGTGGCTGTGGGCGGTCCTGGTGGGCCTGTCCAACTGCGCCTTCCCGCTGGTGCTGACCCTGATCGGCCTGCGCGCCCGGTCGGCCGGCGGCGTGGCCCAGCTGTCCGCCTTCGCCCAGGGCGTCGGCTACCTGATCTCGATCCCCGGTCCGATCCTGATCGGCCGGCTCTACCAGGCGACCGGCGAGTGGTACCTGCCGCTCGGCTTCCTGGCGGTGCTGCTGGTGCCCCAGATGCTGTTCGGCCTGCGGGCGGCCCGGGCCCGGCACATCGAGGACGAGGCGGTCCCGGCCCAGGTCGCGGCCGCGGCCTGACGGGCCCGGCCCGGCGCGGCGGGGTCGGTGGTGGACGGGCGTGTCCGGGATGGGAGAATCCGGGCATGCCCGTTCTCGAACCGAACCCCACCGACGGCCACAAGAAGCTCGGCCAGATCGCCGCGATCATCGGCGGCATCGTCGTGCTGCTGATCATCGTCGCGACCGTCGCCCAGAACCTGGGCTGAGCGGAACCCGGACCGGCCGTGATCCCGGCCGACCGGAAACCCGGGTCGGCCGGACGACGACCTCCGGGTGAACCCCGCATGATGGCACCGCCCGCCCCGTCCGGTGGCGGCATCGGGCAGCATCGCGCTCCCGGCCGGCTTTTCTGCCAAGCTTGCTGGGTATGAGCGCCGACACGCCCCGCAGGATCATCGTTCTCCGCCATGCCAAGGCCGACTGGCCGAACGGCGTCGACGACCACGAGCGGCCGCTGGCCGACCGGGGCCGCCACCAGGCCCCGGAGGCCGGACGCTGGCTCGCCGACTCCGGGATCAACCCCGACTACGTGCTCTGCTCCGACGCCCTGCGCACCCGGGAGACCTGGAAGCTCGCCGCGCACGAGCTGCCGAAGCGCTCGCGCCGCACGGTGTACGAGAACCGGGTCTACGAGGCGACCCCGGGGGAGATCATCGCCGTCCTCCAGGAGACCCCGGACGACCACGCCGACCTGGTGCTGGTCGGCCACAACCCGGGGGTGCTCGGCCTGACCCAGGTGCTGGCCGGCGACGAGGGCGACCGGGACGCGCTGGAGCGGCTGCGGCTCGGCGGCTTCCCGACCGCCGCCATCGCGGTGCTCAGCTTCTCCGGCTCCTGGAAGGACGTCGAGCCGGGCGTCGCCGCGCTGGTCTCGTACTTCACGCCGCAGGACTAGCGCGTGTCTGACAATTCCCGCCGGGCGGGCGGCGTCAGGGCACGCACCTCGCCGCGTTGTCGTCGGTCGCCGATGCTCCGCATGGACTCCCTCCTCCGCCTTGCGATGCACGCACCCTGACGCCGCCCGCTGATCCGACGCGAATTGTCAGACACGCCCTAGCGCCCGCGGAACGCCGAGGGGCGCGCGGACCAGGTGTCCGCGCGCCCCTCGGCGTCCGCCACGCAGGGCCCCGTCAGACGGTCGCCGCGGCGCCGTCCTCGGCCGGATCGTCCAGCACGTCGGCCGCCTCGACCTCCTCGCGGGTGATCCCGAGCAGGTAGAGCACGGTGTCCAGGAAGGGCACGTTCACCGCGGTGTCCGCCGCCTGCCGCACCACCGGCTTCGCGTTGAACGCCACGCCCAGCCCGGCCGCGTTCAGCATGTCCAGGTCGTTGGCGCCGTCGCCGATCGCCACCGTCTGCTCCAGCGGCACCTTGGCCTGCTCGGCGAACCGGGCCAGCCAGCGCGCCTTGCCCGCCCGGTCGACGATCTCGCCGACCACCCGGCCGGTGAACTTCCCGTCCACCACCTCCAGGGTGTTCGCCGCCGCGAAGTCCAGCCCCAGCTGCTCCACCAGGTGGTCGGTGACCTGCGTGAACCCGCCGGACACCACCGCCACCTGGAAGCCCAGCCGCTGCAGCGTGCGGATCAGGGTGCGCGCGCCCGGGGTGAACCGCACCTCCGCGCGCACCTTCTCGGTCACCGCGGCGTCCAGCCCGGCCAGCAGCGCCACCCGGGCGTGCAGCGACTCGGCGAAGTCCAGCTCGCCGCGCATCGCCGCCGCCGTCACCTCGGCGACCTCCGCCTCGCAGCCCGCGTGGGCGGCGAACAGCTCGATCACCTCGTCCTGGATCAGCGTCGAGTCGACGTCCATGACCACCAGCCGCTTGGCCCGCCGCTCCAGCCCGGCCGCCACCACCGCGACGTCCACCCGCTGGGTGGCCGCCTCCTGCGCCAGCTCGGCCCGCAGCCGGTCGGTGGCCACGCCCGAGACGGCCAGCTCGACGGCGGTCACCGGGTACTTGGCGAGCCGGAAGACGCGGTCGATGTTGCCGCCGCCCTCGGTGATCCGGGAGGTGAGCGCGGCGACGGCGGAGGCGGTGAGCGGGTGGCCGAGGACGGTGACGTGCGAGCGGCCCTCCCGGCGCGGCCGGTTGTCGCCGATGCCGGAGATGATCTCGGCCTGGAGCCTCTGGTCCTCGGCCCAGCGGTGCACCAGGGCCCGCAGCCCGCCCTCGGCGCCGGCCGCGGCGGGGGCGGTGACCAGGGCGCACAGCGTTATCCGGCCACGGGTCACCACCTGCTCGATGTCGATGACCTCGACGCCGTACCCGGCCAGGGTGGCGAAGAGCCCGGTGGTGATCCCGGGGCGGTCCTTGCCGAACACCTTGACGAGCAGGGTGCGCCCGTCCTCGGTCCGGGGCTGCGGTGCGGGGAGCGGCTCGGCGGCCAAGGGCGATGCGTTCATGGTGCCTCCCACGCTACCCGCAGCCCGCCGCGGCGACGGCACCCGTCCGGGTCGTGGACGGGCCTGCGGACCCGCCCGCGGACCGGCCCGCGGAGGGGCCGGAGGAGGCGCCCGGGGAGGGGCCCGCGGACCGGCGGCGGAGCCGGCCGCCGGAGGGTGGTCCGCCGGTGGTCCGCGAATCGTTGCCGCCTGGTCACAGTCCGCGGGGGCGGCTATCACCCGTGCCCGGCGGGCTGGAATGATTCCCCCGTCAGATTCACGATCATTTTCGCCCCCACCTGACCGGGGCGCACCATCGGGGGAACCGAGAGAGCGGGGCAGACGAGCAGTGCCGCAACTCGTCATCGAGATCAACGGACAGCAGCGGGTCCTGGAACCCGGGCGGTCCTACACCATCGGTCGCAATCCGCAGTCGGACTTCCAGTTCGACGACGCGCGGGTCTCCTGGCAGCACGCCACCATCTCGTTCAACGGGGCGGGTTGGCAGCTGGACGACCACGGGAGCACCAACGGCACCTACACCGGCGGCGCCCGCACCCTGCAGGCGCAGCTGTTCCCGGGCGCCGTGGTCAACCTCGGCAACGCCGAGAACGGCCCCCGGCTCGCCTTCTCCGCGCCGGCTGCCCAGCCCGCCGCCCAGGCCCAGGCCTGGCACGAGGCGACCACCAGCCGCAGCCCCGCCCCGCAGCCGCACGCCGCCGCGCCGCAGCAGCAGTGGCAGGCCCCGCCGGCGCAGCAGCCCGTGCAGCCCTACCCGCAGCAGGCGCAGCCGTACGCGCAGCCGCCCGTCCAGCACGGCCAGCAGCAGCCGTTCCCGCAGCAGCAGGGCCAGCAGCAGCCGTTCCCGCAGCAGCAGGGCCAGCAGCAACCGGTCCCGCAGCAGCAGGGCTTCCCGCAGCCGTCGCCCGCCGTCCACGACGGCGGCCCGCAGCCGACGGTCATCCGCAACCTGACCGCCGGCATGAAGACCATCCGGATCGGCCGCGCGCTCGACAACGACATCGTCGTCTCCGACCTCCAGGTCTCCCGCCACCACGCCGAGCTGCGCCAGCTGCCGGACGGCCGCTACGAGATCGTCGACCTCGGCAGCCACAACGGCATCTTCCTCAACGGCCAGCGCGTCGAGCGTCAGCTCATCGACGCGCAGGACCGGCTGACCGTCGGTCACTCCAGCTTCGTGCTGGTCGGCGACCAGCTGCAGGAGTTCGTCGACACCGGCGCGGTCTCCTTCTCCGCCCGCCACCTGACCGTCGAGGTCGAGCACAAGGGCGCCAAGAAGATCCTGCTCAACGACGTCAGCTTCGGCGTCCCGGAGAAGTCCCTGGTCGCGGTCATCGGCCCGTCCGGCTCCGGCAAGTCGACCCTGCTGCGCGCCCTCACCGGCTACCGCCCGGCCGACCGCGGCGACGTCCTCTACGACGGCCGCAACCTCTACAAGCAGTTCGCCGAGCTGCGCTCGCGGATCGGCCTGGTGCCGCAGTCGGAGATCCTGCACAAGGAACTGACCGTCCGCACCGGCCTCAAGTACGCGGCCCGCCTGCGCTTCCCCGGCGACACCGAGCCGCGCGAGCGCGAGGCCCGGATCGACGAGGTGCTCTACGAGCTGCGCCTGGACAAGCGCGCCGACAACCGGATCACCGCGCTCTCCGGCGGCCAGCAGAAGCGCGTCTCGGTCGCCCTGGAACTGCTCACCAAGCCCTCGCTGATCTTCCTGGACGAGCCCACCTCGGGCCTCGACCCGGGCATGGACCGCGAGGTCATGCAGATGCTGCGCGGCCTCGCCGACGACGGCCGCACCATCCTGGTCGTCACCCACTCGGTGGCCGAACTCGCGCTGTGCGACCGGCTGCTGGTGATGGCACCGGGCGGCTCGGTGGCGTACTTCGGCCCGCCGGACGAGGCCCTGCACTTCTTCGGGTACGAGACCTGGGCCGATGTCTTCCAGGCCTTCGAGAACTACCCGGACCACGACTGGGCCGGCCGCTACCGGGGCTCGGTGCACCACCAGCAGTACTCGGCCGACGTCGAATCCGGCGCCGCGCAGCCGGTGCAGTCCGCGCAGATCGTGCAGGAGGCCGTCCGCCCGCCGAAGCCGCAGAGCTGGGGCTCGCAGCTGTGGACGCTGATCCGCCGCTACGTCTCGGTGCTCGCCTCCGACCGCGGCTTCCTGGCGCTGTCGATCCTGCTGCCGGCGGTGCTCGGCGCCGTCAGCGTGCTGATCCCCAACGAGCCCGGCCTGGCCCGCAACCCCAAGACGCAGCTCGGCCTGAACAGCGGCGCCGCGACGATCATGCTGATCCTGGCGATCGGCGCCTGCTTCTCCGGGGCGGCCAACTCGGTCCGCGAGCTGATCAAGGAACGGGCGATCTACGAACGGGAACGGGCCACCGGGCTCTCCCGCTCGGCGTACATGATGTCCAAGATCATCGTGCTGGGCTTCTTCAGCGTGATCCAGGGCGCGATCATCTCCGCCGTCGGCTTCCTGCCGCGCAAGCTGCCCTCCGAGGGCCTGGTGGTCAAGAACCTGCCGATCCTGGAGATGAGCCTCGGCCTGATCCTGCTCAGCTTCGCCTCGATGATGTTCGGCCTGGCGATCTCCGCGCTGGTGAAGACCGCCGAGAAGACCATGCCGCTGCTGGTCATGTTCGCGATCATCCAGGTCGTCTTCACCGGCTGTCTCTTCCAGGTCTTCTCCAAGCCCGGCCTGGAGCAGTTCGCCTGGCTGATGCCGGCCCGCTGGGGCACCGGCATGGTCGCCACCACGCTGGACCTCTCGCATCTGCTCGGCCCCTGGAACAAGGACTTCCAGAACCCCGAGTACGACGCGATCTGGGGCCACAACGCCGGGCAGTTCTGGTTCGACGCCGGGATCCTGATCCTGATGTCGGTCGTCATCGGCATCGTCGTGACCCGCCTGCAGCGCCGTCACGAGCCCGAGGTCATGCAGAAGGGCTGACCGCCCGCCGACCGCCTGCCGACCGCCCGCGGGGGCGGCCCGCCCCACCGGGGGAGGGCCGCCCCCGCGGCGTTCCCGGGGCCATCCTGCGCCCTGCGGGGCCTAGGTCCGCAGACCCGGGCCCGGCCCGGCCCCGGGACGGACGCGCGGGCCCCGCACCCGGCGGTAGGTTGGCGTCATGCCCACCGTGCCACGCGACCACCGGCACGCCGGACCGCTGCCCACCGACCGGATCCCGGTCGGCCCGCCGCCCGACGGCACCCTGCCCGCCTGCGAACCCTGCCTCGCCGGCATCGAGGCCGTCAGCCAGGCCCTGCTCGCGATGAGCCGCCACCTGGAGGTCCGCGAGGTCCTGCGCCGGATCACCGCCTCCGCCCGCCGCCTGCTCGGCGCCGAGTACGCCGCCCTCGGCGTCCCCGACGACCACGGCGGCTTCGCCCAGTTCGTCGTCGACGGCGTCACCGACGAGCAGTGGAAGGCCATCGGCCCGCTGCCCCGCCAGCACGGCGTGCTCGCCGCGATGTTCCACGAGACCGGCGCCGTCCGGCTCGACGACGTCCGCAGCGCCCCCGCCTTCGGCGGCTGGCCGGACGCCCACCCCGAACTCGGCGCCTTCCTCGGCATGCCGATCCTCGACCCCGACCACGCCGAGGACGAGCCCGGCGTCCTCGGCGTGATCTACCTCGCCAACAAGCAGAGCGGCGGCGGCTTCACCGACCACGACGAGGAACTCCTGCGGATACTCGCCGCCCACGCGGCGCTCGCGCTCTCCAACGCCAGCCTCTACGAGCGCAGCCGCGAACTCACCCTGGCCGGCGAGCGCGCCCGGATCGCCCACGACCTGCACGACGCCGTCGCGCAGAAGCTCTTCTCGCTGCGCCTCACCGCCAAGGCCGCCGCCAAGCTCGTCGACCGCGACCCGGCCCGCGCCCGCGAGGAACTCGCCGAGGTCGCCCGGCTCGCCGCCGAGGCCGCCGACGAACTGCGCGCCGTGGTCGTCGAGCTGCGCCCCGCCGCCCTGGAGGAGGACGGCCTCAGCGCCACCCTGGCCTCCCAGGTGCAGGTCCTGGACCGCGCCCACGCCGCCGACATCGCCTTCGCCGCGGACCGGGTCCGCGCCCTGCCGCAGGCCCAGGAGGGCGCCCTGCTGCGGGTCGCCCAGGAGGCCCTGCACAACGCGCTGCGCCACTCCGGGGCCCGCCGGGTCACCGTCACCCTGGCCGGCACGCCCGCCCGCGGCGCCGTGCTGCGGATCAGCGACAACGGCCGGGGCTTCGACCCCGACTCGGTCCGCCGGGCCGGCCGCCACCTCGGCCTGGCCTCGATGCGCGACCGCGCCGCCGCGGTCGGCGGCCGGCTCACCCTGGACTCCGCCCCCGGAAAGGGCACGGTCGTCGAGATGGAGGTCCCCGGTGCCTGACACCGTGCCCGCGATCCGCGTCCTGCTGGTCGACGACCACCAGGTGGTCCGCCGCGGCCTGCGCACCTTCCTGGAGGTGCAGGACGACATCGAGGTGGTCGGCGAGGCCGCCGACGGCGCCGAGGGCGTCGACCGGGCCCGCGCCCTGGACCCCGACGTCGTGCTGATGGACCTCAAGATGCCCGGCGTCGACGGCATCGAGGCGCTGCGCACGCTCAAGGAGGAGGGCAGCCGGGCCCGGATCCTGATCGTCACCAGCTTCACCGAGCACCGCACCATGGTCCCCGCCCTGCGGGCCGGCGCCGCCGGGTACGTCTACAAGGACGTCGATCCGGAGGCCCTGGCCGGCGCTATCCGCTCGGTCCACGCCGGCCACGTGCTGCTCCAGCCGGAACTCGCCGAGGCGCTGCTCGCCGACGACGGCCCGCGCCCCCCGCAGGGCCGCGGCGGCACCCTCACCGAGCGCGAGCGCGAGGTGCTCGGCCACATCTCCGACGGCCGCTCCAACCGGGAGATCGCCCGCAGCCTCCACCTGTCCGAGAAGACGGTGAAGACGCACGTCTCCAACATCCTCATGAAGCTGGACCTCGCCGACCGCACCCAGGCCGCCCTCTGGGCCGTCCGCCACGGCGAGACCCGCTAGCTAGGCCCGCTCCTCGTCCACCAGCGCGTTGTACGCCGCCACCTGGGCCCGGCGGGCCGTGCGCCACAGCGGCGCCAGCACCGCCTGCCGGGCCGCGATCTCCGAGGCGCTCACCGCCGCGCCGTGGCTGCCCGAGGCGATCGACAGCAGCGCCGCCACCTGGCGCGCCGACTCCAGCACCCGCACCGCCCGCGGCGGGTACCCCGGCGCGAGCAGCTCGTCGTGGCCGCGCCGCCGAAAGGCCTCCAGCGCCCGCAGCGCCTCGGGCCCGGCCCCGGCGACGTCCAGCTGGGTCAGCAGCAGGGTCGCCCGGCGCAGCCCGTCCGCGAGCTCGAACTCGGCCTCGTGCAGCGACGGCACGTCCGCCGGCGGCGCGTCGTTCACCTCGGAGCAGTGCCACAGCACGGTCGCCGACCGGTCCCCGGCCGGGCCGAACACCTCGATCTCGGGGACCAGCCCCAGCGGCGCCCCGACCGCCAGCACCGCCTCGCCGGCCGCCATCGCCCGCTCGTTGAACGGCGCCGGCCCGGTCAGACCCAGCGGGTGCCCGGCCGACGGCAGCGCCAGCCGCAGGCCCTGCACGCCCAGCACCCGCAGTCGTCCCAGCGCCCAGGTGAGCCCGTGCCGCTCGTCCGGCCCGTCCCCGGGCAGACCGGCCACCCGGTGGCCCTCGTCGGCCCCCAGAACGGCCGCGGCGGCGTTGTCGGGCGGCACCAGACCGGCCAGCAGGGCGTTGCCCCAGGCGGCCAGCCGCCCCGAACGGGGCTCTTCGTACGGATTGTCGGCAGGAGAGACGAGCATCCGGCCAGCCTACGGAATCGGCGGCCATCCGCGTGGCGTAGGTTTGCCCATGCGTGTGCGGCGCACCCACTCCGTGCCACCGGCCACCAGGGGTAGGCTGCCCGCCCGCACCGACGGCCGAGATATCTGTTTTTGGGGAAGGCGTAGGCATGAGCGACGTGCTGGAGCTGGTGGACGTTTCCGTGGTCCGGGAGGGGCGCGCGCTGGTCGACCAGGTCTCGTGGTCCATCTCCGAGGGCGAGCGCTGGGTCATCCTCGGCCCGAACGGCGCCGGCAAGACCACCCTGCTGCAGATCGCCTCCTCGTACCTCTTCCCGACCGCCGGCAAGGTCACCGTCCTCGGCGAGAAGCTCGGCGAGGTGGACGTCTTCGAGCTGCGCTCGCGGATCGGCCTGGCCGGCGCCGCGATGTTCGACAAGCTGCCGGCCGAGCAGACCGTGCTGCAGACGGTGCTGACCGCCGCGTACGGCATGACCGTCACCTGGCAGGAGACCTACGAGCAGTCCGACGAGTCCCGCGCGCTCGCCCTGCTCGACCGCCTCGGCATGGCGAGCCTGACCGACCGCCGCTTCGGCACCCTCTCCGAGGGCGAGCGCAAGCGCACCCTGATCGCCCGCGCCCTGATGACCGACCCCGAGCTGCTGCTGCTCGACGAGCCCGCCGCCGGCCTCGACCTCGGCGGCCGCGAGGACCTCGTCCGCCGCCTCGGCGCCCTGGCCCAGGACGAGTTCGCGCCGGCCATGGCGATGGTCACCCACCACGTCGAGGAGATCGCCCCCGGCTTCACCCACGTCCTGATGATCCGCCAGGGCAAGGTGCTCGCCGCCGGCCCGATCGACACCGAGCTGACGGCACGCAACCTCTCCAGGTGCTTCGGCCTGCCGCTGACCCTGGAGCGCCACGGCGACCGCTGGTCCGCCCAGGGCCTGCCGCTCGGCTGACACCGGATCGGCTCCGCGCCGACTCCGCACGGGCTCCGCGCACGGGTCCGGTACGGGCTCCGTACAGGCTCTCCGCGCGGACCCCGGGGGGCTCCGCCGGGTCCACCGGACCCCCGTCGAACTCGGTCGAACCGGAACCGGTCGCACGCGCGACCGGTTTCCGCCCCTCCACCTGCGGGAACTGACCGCCTCGAAGGCCCTTCCCTCCCTAGGATGGACACGTGGACAGCTGGATCTGGTGGCTTCTGGTCGCCGTCGGCCTCGGTATACCGTTGGTGATCACCGCGATGCCGGAACTCGCCATGTTCGCGATCGGCGCGCTCGTCGCGGCCGGCGTCGCGGGCTTGGGCGCCGACCCGGTCTGGCAGGTCCTGACCTTCGTCGCGGCCTCGGTCGCGCAACTGGTCGTCGTCCGTCCCGTCGCCTACCGGGCACTGCGGAAGGGCCCGCAGATCAAGATGGGCATCGAGGCGCTCAAGGGCGCCACCGCGGTCGTCGCGGAAAGGGTCGACGCGGAGGGCGGCCGGATCAAGCTCAACGGCGAGATCTGGTCGGCCCGAGCGCTCCACCCCGAGCAGGTCTACCAGCCGGGGGAGCAGGTCGACGTCGTCGAAATCCAGGGCGCGACCGCCCTGGTCGTCTAGGGGAGAGTCCGTGGAACCCGTCCTTATCGTCCTGGTCGTCCTGGTCGTGGTGGCCTTCATCGCGCTGATCAAGACGATTCAGGTCATCCCGCAGGCCAGCGCCGCGATCGTGGAGCGCTTCGGCCGCTACACCCGGACGCTCAACGCAGGCCTGAACATCGTCGTCCCGTTCATCGACCGCGTCCGCAACCGGATCGACCTGCGCGAGCAGGTCGTGCCGTTCCCGCCGCAGCCGGTGATCACCCAGGACAACCTGGTCGTCAACATCGACACGGTGATCTACTACCAGGTCACCGACGCCCGGGCCGCCACCTACGAGGTCGCCAGCTACATCCAGGCGATCGAGCAGCTCACCGTCACCACGCTGCGCAACATCATCGGCTCGATGGACCTCGAATCCACCCTGACCTCGCGCGAGGTCATCAACGCCGGTCTGCGCGGGGTGCTCGACGAGGCCACCGGCAAGTGGGGCATCCGGGTCAACCGCGTCGAGCTGAAGGCCATCGAGCCGCCGACCTCCATCCAGGACTCGATGGAGAAGCAGATGCGCGCCGAGCGGGACAAGCGCGCCGCGATCCTCACCGCCGAGGGCAACCGGCAGTCGCAGATCCTGCGCGCCGAGGGCGAGAAGCAGGCCGAGGTCCTCAAGGCCGAGGGTGAGGCCCAGGCCGCGGTGCTGCGCGCCGACGGTGAGGCCGCCGCCATCCGGACCGTCTTCGAGGCGATCCACGAGGGCGACGCCGACCAGAAGCTGCTCGCCTACCAGTACCTCCAGACCCTGCCCGAGCTGGCCAAGGGCGACGCCAACAAGCTCT
The DNA here is from genome assembly GCF_042885845.1 of Kitasatospora sp. NPDC058032. NCBI lineage: Bacteria > Bacillati > Actinomycetota > Actinomycetes > Kitasatosporales > Streptomycetaceae > Kitasatospora > Kitasatospora sp. NPDC058032. The sequence goes on from NZ_JBHVRK010000020.1 coordinate 151,020, forward strand.
GGATCATCCCCAGCGAGGTCGGCGACGCGCTCAAGGGCCTCGGCGGCGCCTTCACCGGCCTGACCGGCAACGGCGGCGGTGCCAACGGCAGCGCGCCGGCCGCCCACGGCGCCGCCCCGGCCGCGCCGCCGGCCGCCACCCAGGTCCCGATCGACCCGGCCGCCGGCCCGCGCCCGCTGGACACCGACACCAAGGGTTCCGCGCGGCCCCGGATCGACCCGCTCCGCGAGTACCGCAAGAACGACCCCCAGTGACCGGCCGGTAGGTCCCGGACGTCCTCGGGCCCGTCCCCGTTCCGCACGGGGGCGGGCCCTCGGGCGCGACGGGCCCGCGGCCGTGTGTCGTACGTCCCGAATCGCGGGTGCCTCTGGAACCCCCACCGGTCCGTCCGGCATGATCACCGCGACAGGACCCCACGGGAGGTGGCTCATGACGCTCTGGGAGGCGATCGCCGTCCTGGCGGCAGGCGTCGGCGCCGGAATGATCAATGTGATCGTCGGCTCCGGCACACTCATCACCTTCCCGGTGCTGCTCGCCGTCGGCCTTCCCCCGGTCACCGCCAACGTCTCCAACTCCTTCGGCCTGGTGCCCGGCTCGCTCAGCGGCGTGATCGGCTACCGCCGCGAGCTGGAAGGCCAGGGCGCCCGGCTCGCCCGCTTCGGCACCGCCTCGCTGCTCGGCGGCGTGCTCGGCGCCTACCTGCTGATCGAACTGCCCAGCGCCGCCTTCGACGCGATCGTCCCGGTGCTGATCCTGCTCGCCCTCGTCCTGGTGGTGCTGCAACCCCGGGTCGCCCGGGCCGTCGCCGCCCGCCGCCGCCCCGACGGCGACCCGCACGGCGGGGTGCCGCTGCTCATCGGGATCTTCCTCACCGGCGTCTACGGCGGCTACTTCGGCGCCGCCCAGGGCGTGCTGCTGCTGGCCCTGATGGGCATGCTGCTCCAGGAGGACCTCCAGCGCATCAACGGCGTGAAGAACGCTCTCGCGATGATCGTCAACGGCGTCGCGGCGCTGTTCTTCCTCTTCACCTCGACGGTGAACTGGGCCGCCGCCGGCCTCATCGCGGTCGGCTCGCTGGTCGGCGGACTGGTCGGCGCCAGGGTCGGCCGCCGGCTGCCGCCGCAGGCGCTGCGCGCGGTCATCGTGGTCGTCGGCCTGGCCGCCGTCGTCAAGCTGCTCACCGACTGAGGCCGCGCTTCGAGGTGTCGCCGACGCCCGACGGCCCGGCCTCTATATCGTCCTGTGCGGGCACGTCCCGAACGAACTGACAGCGACCGGCGACAGGAGTGGACCGATGAGCCGCGAACGGCTGACCGAGGACGAGATCACCGCCGGGCTGGCCGCCCTGCCGCACTGGAGGCGCGAGGGCGACACCATCGTCCGGACCGCCGACGCCCCGGACTTCCCCGCCGGGATCCGGGTCGTCGTTTCCGTCGCCGGCACCGCCGAGGCGATGGACCACCACCCCGACGTGGACATCCGCTGGCGCACCCTGCGCTTCGTCCTCTCCACCCACAGCGCCGGCGGCCTCACCGCCCTCGACCTCGACCTCGCCGCCCGGATCGACGACGCCCTGGCCGCCGAGTCCGCCCGATAGGGCACACCTGACAGAGCCGGAACCGTTCCCTCCGGGCCGCGCCGGGGCCGTGAGATGCTGGCTGCCGCAGCGCAGGCGGTCGGGAGGGACGGAACGGATGGCGCAGGACCCCCTCGGCGACGGCCACCCGCAGCCGTGGTACCCCCAGCAGGCGGGCCACCAGCAGGCGGACCCCCAGGGACCGGAGGCGCCGTACCTCCCGTACGACCCGTACCACCCCTACGGCCAGGGGCAGCAGCAGCCCGACGCCTACGTCCCGGACGCGCACCCCCACGACGGGCAGTCCCAGCACCCTCAGCAGCAGTACGCGCCCTACGTCGTCGTGCCGCAGCAGCCGGCGGGGGAGGAACTGTACGTGCCCGCCGGTGCCGAGTACACCGCCGACGGCTACATCCAGCCGGCGCCCGAGCCCGAGCCCTCGCCCGCCGCGGACGTGGAGGCGGCCGCGGAACCCGCGCCCACCGCCGCCCCGGCGTCCTCCCGGCGCGCCCGCCGTGGCGTACGACCCGGCCCCGCCGAGTCCGCCGCCCCCGGCCGGCGCGCCCTGCTGGTGCGCACCGGCGCCGGGGTGGCCGCGCTCGGCGTCCTGGTCGCGGCCGGCCTGATGGTGAGCGCCGAAGGCGGCGGCAGCGCCTCCGCCGACGGTTCCGGCGAGCCCGGCTTCACCTCCGCCCACAGCCGGACCTGGGCCGCCCGGGCCGACGCCGGCGGGCCCGGCGGCGACGACACCCTCGTCGGCAGCTGGCTGCTCGACGGCGCGGTGGTGCGCGCCGACGCCACCGGCGTGCGCGCCTACGGCCTGACGGACGGCCGACCGGTCTGGGCGGTGGAGCCGCCCGCCGCCGGCGCCGTCCCGTGCGGGCTGTCGCCGACCGTCAACCGGGCCGGTCTGGGAGCCGTGCTGTTCCGGCCGCAGGCCGACCCGAAGAGCCCGTGCGCCCTGGTCACCGCCGTCGACACCAAGGACGGCCGGGCGGCCTGGACCAAGCCGCTCACCGATACCAAGGGCCCCTACGGCGCGCGCGTCGGCGTCACCGACGACAAGGTGATCGCGGTCGGCGACAGCCACGCCGTCGCCTGGCAGTCCGCCGACGGCGCGGACGTCTGGCAGTACACCGGGCAGGGGAAGTTCTGCACCCTCTCCGGCGGCGTCTCCGGCGGGACCGTCCTGGTCGCCAGCAGCTGCGCCGACTCCACCCCCATCGACCAGGCCGTCGCGCTGAACACCGCCGACGGCAAGGTCTCCTGGTGGCGCGGCCTGAACAACCGGCCGAAGACGGCGACCGTGCTCTCCGCCGAGCCGCCCGTCGTCCTCACCACCGGCGAGAAGCCCGAGGACGACCGGGTGTTCGCCTGGGGCCCGGCCGGCGACCCCACCGCCGAGATCCCGGTCGCCGACGCCGACGGCCGGCTCGACGTCGCCCACGGCACGTTCTCGGCCACCCCCGGCGTCTTCTTCCACGACCGCACGATGGTCACCACGGTCACCACCGCCGCCTCGGCGAACGGCGCCGGCGGGCCGGTCGCGGTGGTCGGCCACGACCTGGACACCGGCAAGCAGCGCTGGCGGACCCCCGCCCGGGAGAAGGGCGCCGCCCGGGCCGTCGGGGTGGACGGCGGAGCGCTGGTGCTCGCCGTCGACGAACGCAGGGAGCAACCGGCGCACCTCAGCCGCTTCTCCCTGGACGGCGGACACGAGACGGTCGGCGGCGACTTCCCGTCCGGCACCGGCTCGCTGCTGGTCTCCGGGCGCGTCCTGATCGGCGGCGGCCGGATCGTCGCCGTCCCCGAGCACTCGACCAACTTCGGTACCGCGACGGGCTTCCGGGCCAAGGAATGAGCGCGCGCCGGGCCGGGAACCGACCTCCCCCGTCGGTCCCCGGCCCGGCTTTCCCCCTTGTTTCCCCCCAGTTCGTGGTCCGCCTCGGGCCACTCGGCCCGCGCGCCCGCTCAGGCGGCGGACGGCGCGGGCGCGGCGACGGCCTGGGCCGGCAGCCAGTCGGCCAGCTCCCGGACGTCCGAGCCGCGCAGCCCCAGCGCCATCATCAGCGTCGCCTGCGGCGTCGGGACGAACGGTTTGCGGAGCAGCCTCATCCCCGCCTGCTCCGGCGTCCGGTCGGCCTTGAACTGGTTGTCCTCCGCGCAGGCGGCCACCGTGTTCAGCCAGGTGTCCCCGCCACCGCGCGACCTCGGCTGCAGGTGGTCCACCGTGGTGGCCCGCCGCCCGCAGTAGGCACACAGGTGCTGGTCGCGGACCAGAACCCCGCGGCGGGACCACGGAGCCTGTTGTCGGAACGGCACCCGGACGTACCGCTGGAGTCTGATCACCCGCGGCACCGGTACCGTCACCCCGGTCCCGCGCATGGTGCGCAGTGGGTGCGCCTGCTCGACCACGGCCTTGTCCTGGAGCACCAGGACCACGGCGCGCTGGAGCGACACCGTCGTCAGCGGCTCGTAGCTTGCGTTCAGAACCAGCGTGCTGCGCACCTCGGCCACCCTTCCGCGGGCGTGCCACGGCGGCACGACCGTCCTCACCCACGTCACTGCCGCCGCGCGGCGGTGGGACCACTGTGAAGGGGCTCCCCGCCGTCGAACAACGGAATTTCCGGTGTCACGGAGGGGCATGACCACGTCGGAACCGGGCCTTCGCGGCGCGGCCGCGCCAGTGCGGCGAAAACTCGCCGGCGGCGACCGCGTAGGCTCTACAGCGCTGGAGTCGTCCTGCACCGGGACCCGATCGAACCGGGCCCGCACCGGACGGGACGCCCGACCGAAGGAGAATCGTGACCGTGACGGACATCGTCGACGAGCTGCGGTGGCGTGGCCTGATCGCCCTTTCCACCGACGAGGACGCACTGCGCAAGGCGTTCGCGGACGGCCCGGTCACGTTCTATTGCGGCTTCGACCCGACGGCCCCGAGCCTGCACCTCGGCAACCTGGTCCAGATCCTCACCATGCGCCGCATCCAGCAGGCGGGGAACCTCCCGCTCGGCCTGGTCGGCGGTGCCACCGGTCTGATCGGCGACCCGAAGCCCACCGCCGAGCGGGTGCTCAACGACCCCGAGACGGTGGCCGGCTGGGTGGAGCGCCTGCGCGGGCAGATCTCCCGGTTCCTGGACTTCGAGGGCCCGTACGCGGCGCGCATGGTCAACAACCTGGACTGGACCTCCGGGATGTCCGCGATCAGCCTGCTGCGTGACGTGGGCAAGTACTTCCGGGTCAACAACATGATCGCCAAGGAGGCCGTCGCCCGACGGCTCAACTCCGACGCGGGCATCAGCTACACGGAGTTCAGCTACCAGATCCTCCAGGGCATGGACTACCTGGAGCTGAACCGCCGCTACGGCTGCACCCTGCAGACCGGCGGCAGCGACCAGTGGGGCAACCTCACCGCCGGCACGGACCTCATCCGCAAGGCCGACGGCAAGTCGGTGCACGCGCTGGCCACGCCGCTGATCGTCAAGGCCGACGGCACCAAGTTCGGCAAGACGGAGTCCGGCACGGTCTGGCTCGACCCCGAGCTGACCACCCCGTACGCCTTCTACCAGTTCTGGCTGAACGCGGACGACCGGGACGTCCCCAACTTCCTGCGGATCTTCAGCTTCCGCTCGAAGGAGGAGATCGAGGAACTGGAGCGCGAGACCACCGAGCGCCCGGCCGCCCGCCTCGCTCAGCGCGCCCTCGCCGAGGAGCTGACCACCCTGGTGCACGGCGCCGACCAGTACGAGCGCGCGGTCGCCGCCTCCAAGGCGCTGTTCGGCCAGGGCGACCTCGCCGACCTGGAGGCCCCCACCCTGGCCGCCGCGCTCGCCGAGGTCCCGAAGGCCGCGGTCACCGAGCTCCAGCCGATCGTGGACCTGCTGGTCGCCGTCGGCCTCTCCCCGAGCCGTTCGGCCGCCCGCCGGACGATCAAGGAGGGCGGTGCCTACCTCAACAACGTCAAGGTGACGGACGAGGAGGCGGTGCCGGCCGAGGCCGACCTGCTGCACGGTCGCTGGCTGGTCCTGCGCCGGGGCAAGCGCAACCTGGCCGCAGCCGAGCTGAGCAAGTGATCGAACCGGCCGCGATGGCCGGAACACGATGCCGCTGACCTGCGGCTTCGACCCTGAGGGGCGGGATCCAGCCGGATCCCGCCCCTTGAGGTTTGACGATGTCCTCCAGGTGGCCTAGTGTTGAACGAGTCGCTGAAGCGGCCACCCCACTCAGCGCACCACGCTCCAAGCATGAATTTCGAGTGACACTCGGAATGCGCTAATGTGGAGGGCGTCGCGAAAAGTGGCCCCGGACCAGTTCGGGAAATCGGATGAATGAAACTCCGGAAAACGGAGCGGAAAACATCTGATAAGCTGGAAACACGAAAGAACGAAGCGCCCGGAGGGCCCGCTGGAAGGCGGCTCGAAGGAAGCGTCCGTTCCTTGAGAACTCAACAGCGTGCCAAAAGTCAACGCCAGATATGTTGACATCCCCGGCCTCGGA
>NZ_JBHVRK010000021.1:0-61933 GCF_042885845.1 Kitasatospora sp. NPDC058032
GTCTGGAACGAGAACGCCAAGCCGTTCAAGTGGACCAAGAGCGCCGACCAGATCATCGACCGGATCTGCCGCTACTGCTCACGCATCTCCGAACCGGGTCACTAGGGCACGACCACCGGCGCAGGAAGTCGGACCCGCCGACTTCCTGCGCCAGGGGGACGCTCAGGTGGCTACGGGACGGTGAGGCGGTTGGTGGTGGCGATCCGCATGCCGGCGAAGACGGGCGGGCCGGTCTCCATGTCGCCGCTGGTGTTGGGCGGGGTGTCGAAGGTCTGGACGACGCCCTTGCCGAAGATCAGGCACATGCTGGACCCGCCGTAGCTGAAGCGTCCGACCTCGGCGCCCTTCTCGAGTCGCTGACCCTTGGTGATCGGCTTGCCGGCGGCGTCGAGGAAGGCGACCGAGGAGATCTCGGTGATGCCGATGGGCAGGAGGGCGACCAGCATCCTCGTGCCGTCGTCGAGGTGGAAGTCGCTCTCGACGAGAAGCAGGCCGCGGGTGTTCACCGACGCCTGGTAGCCCTGTGACTGCGGGCCCGCGTCCGGGTCCATGCCCGCCGACCGCAGTTCGCTGAACATGAGGCCGGGGATGACCCGCGGCGCCTCGACGACGGTGCCGGCGATCGGGGTCCACCAGCGGTGGTAGTCGGCGCCGGACAGGAACGACTGGTACACGTGCCCGCCGACGAACCGCTGCACGTAGTCGCCGGGCTTCCAGGTGGAGTCACTGGGATCGGTGAGCATGTCCGTGAGCGAGTAGGGCTGGCCCTTCAGGTAGTACTCGTCGGACGCCTGCGTCACCTGCGCCCACCGGACGACGGTCCCGTCGTTGGACGAGACGATCACTTGTGCGTCGGTGGGCGCGCTGACCGGACGGAACTCCTGGCGCTTGATCTGCCGGTGGAAGAAGGCGTTGAAGGAGGCGGGGGCGGGGGTGACCTCGAACTCGTAGAGCTTGAACTGCTCGCGGGCGGGCTGGGACAGCCAGCCGTCGGGCAGCTTGTCGTTGAGGTAGGTGGCGCTCTTGTCCGAGTTCAGGAAGTCGTACCAGGTCTGGAGGATCTTCCGGAGCGCGTTGTTGAACTCCTGGTCCCGGAACGCGTCCCAGCCCCACTCGGTGAACATCATGTACACGAACAGGGTCGACATCGGGAAGAAGCTCCGCTTGGCGGGGTCCCAGTTGTAGGCCACCGGGCTGGTGACGATGTGGGCGAGCCGGTCGAGCAGGTCCTTGATCTCCTTGATGCCGTGCTGGTGCTCCTCCGGCACGTCGGAGATCATCCCGTTCACGAGTTTGCGCAGCGGCTCGTCCTTCTTGAGGAGCTCGTCGAGGGCTTTGACGGACGGCGGCCAGTCCTTCGGATCCAGGCCCCGGTCCGCGATCACCCGGGTGAGCTCCTCGTGCCACTCGTCCACGGCGCCGCGACGCCGTGGGAGATAGCCGGCGGCGACCCCGTGCAGCGCGTGGTAGCGCCGGTCGAACTCGCCTTCCCGTTGCCGTGCCTCGGCCGGGGCGGTCTCGGTCTCGCTGGTGGTCACAGCAGTCACATCCTTGCTTACGCGGTGAGACGGCTACTGCTTCCAGGCCACGTCGCCCGCCCTTCGCCCCGCAACTCGGTTGGGCCGAACGGGTGAACATTCCCCCCGCGCTACTCGCGCTCGGCGGAGCTGTTCACCTCGCGGCGGGCCTGCCAGGTGGTGTGCTCGCGGGAGACGGCGTCCTCGGCGTCGCGGGACAGCCGCGCCCAGAGCTCCTCGGCGTCGGGGGAGCCGACGTCCAGCCGGGCGAGCTGGGCGCGTATCTGGGCCAGCTCGTCGGCGGCCAGGCCGTAGGCGGCGGCCAGCGGGCGGTACTGGCGCAGCTGGGCCCAGGCGGTGACGGACGCGGCCACGGCGGAGACCGCGCCGAGCGCGTCGAAGGAGAACTCGCCCATCGCCCGCATCACCGCGAGCACCAGGCCGAGCAGCGGCAGCCCCACCCCCGCCACCCCGGTCCAGAAGCCGGCGCGGGCGCAGTAGCGGGCCTTGGACCGGTACCAGTCGTGCTGGACCTGGATGCGTTCGCGCAGGTAGACGTCCCGGCGGACGGCCAGCGGCTGCTCGCGCAGACCGCGCATCGCCGCCGTGATCTGGCTCTCGGCGGGCCGGCCGGCCAGCCCGGGGCCGACCGCACGGCTGCCCCGGAAGGCGTGCAGCACCCGGCCGAGCTGGAGGCCGTACAGGCCCTCGGCGTCCGGCAGCGGGCGCGGGGGCGGCTGGACGGCGTCGGCGCGGACGGCGAACTTCCAGGCGAGCGTCTTCACCGACTCGGCGGCGGCCCGGCCCTCGTACCAGAGGCCCTGGGGGTTCTGCCGGCTGGTCACGGCGGAGAGGCCGATCGCGCCGAGGTAGGCGACGGCGGCGAGCCAGGCCCACGGCGTGCCGTCGGCGGAGCCGGCCGTGGCGGCCACGACCAGCAGCACCAGCTCGGTGGCGGAAAGCCGGACCGCCCGGTGCTGGCCCTGCTGGGAGGCCGAGTCGGCCGCCCAGAAGAGCTCCGGCATCAGCTCGCGCTCCCGCACCCGGTCCGTCCCGCCCGCGCCCGACGTCATCCCGTCCCCCACTCGCAGCTCCTCCGCCCGGCGTTACCTGCCCCGGCGGGAGGCCCGGTACGCCTCGGGAGGGGTGGCTCGGGTGGGGCCGCGGTGGCGGGACGGGCCCTGCGGGACGGGTCCTGCGGTTCGGGCGGACGGGCCCGCCGTGGGGGGAGTCCACAGCGGTCGGCCGGTCGGCCGGTCGGCGTAGGCGACCCGGCGCCGGCGGCCGACCAGCCGTACGACAAACGGACCGGTGCGATCAGAAGGTGTAGAAGATCCGCTCCGCGTTGTCGGACATCTGCTTGGCGTTCCACTCGGTGCCGCCGGGCACGTTGCCGGAGCGGAACAGCGGCGGGGTGGGGCCGGTGCCGGCGAGTGCGGCGTCGGCGAGCCGCTCCACCGCGGTGGCGACCACGGCCTGCATCAGCGCGCTGGTGACGATGGTCGAGACGGGGCCGAAGGTGGTCTCGGCTCCGGGATGGGTCAGCTCGCCGTCGCCGACCGCGATCTTGTTGTCCAGGACGACGTCGCAGTGGTCCTTGAGGTAGGTGCCGGAGGGGTGGCCGGAGGAGACCTCGCCGGGGTAGGCGAGCGAGGTCAGCCCGATCACCTTCAGGCCCCGGCCGCGGGCGTACTGGGCCAGCTCGACCGGCATCACCTGGCGGCCGGAGAGCGAGATCACGAACAGCAGGTCGCCGCTGGTCGCGGGGGTGAGGTCCAGGGTGGCGGTGGCCAGGCCGGAGACCCGCTCCAGGGCGCTGGACAGCGGCGCCGGCATCACCGTGACCCCGGCCATCCCGGGGACCTCCAGCAGGTTGATCGGGACCAGCCCGCCGGCCCGGTAGACCACGTCCTGGGCGGCCAGCGAGGAGTGGCCGGCGCCGAAGGTGAAGACCCGGCGCCCCTCGGTGACCGCGTCGGCCAGCAGGGCGGCGGCCGCCTCGATGTTCTCCGCCTCCTCCTCGCGGACCCGCCGGAGGTGGGCGATCGCGGCGTCGAAGTACCGGCCGACCAGCTCGCTCATCTGGTGCCTTCGCTCTCTGCCGGTGGGGGATCCGGCCGGGTGGGGGCGGTCCGCGGTGGTCCGGACCATGGGGGAGAAGCTATGGCGAGCACCGTGCTGCCTCACCGGTGCCGCTGTCAACCGGCACGAAATGAGGCCCCCCGCACCCCGCGGCGGGCCCGGCAGTCGGTGCGGTAGGTCAGAATTGGCGATGAGGACCCCGAGGAACGGAGCCAGCGGCGATGTCTGGGCTGATCGACACCACTGAGATGTACCTTCGCACCATCCTGGAGCTGGAGGAGGAGGGCATCACCCCGATGCGCGCCCGGATCGCCGAGCGCCTGGAGCAGAGCGGTCCCACGGTCAGCCAGACGGTCGGCCGGATGGAGCGCGACGGACTGCTGCGCGTCGCGGGTGACCGGCACCTGGAGCTGACCGAGGAGGGACGCCGGCTCGCGGTGCGGGTGATGCGCAAGCACCGCATCGCCGAGTGCCTGCTGGTCGACGTGATCGGCCTGGAGTGGGAGCAGGTGCACGAGGAGGCCTGCCGCTGGGAGCACGTGATGAGCGAGACGGTCGAGCGCAAGGTGCTCGCCATGCTCGGCCATCCCACCCAGTCCCCGTACGGCAACCCGATCCCGGGGCTGGACGAGCTGGGCGACGCCAAGGCCGAGGGCGAGGGCTTCGACGCCGGCCTCGTCCCGCTGGACTCCGTGGCGCCGGGCGCCGACGGCGCCGACGTGGTGGTCCGCCGGATCGGCGAGCCGATCCAGACCGACGGCGACCTCATGCGCACGCTGCGCCGGGCCGGGGTCCGTCCGGGGTCGACGGTGCGGGTGAGCGCCGGCGTCGGCGGGGTGCTGGTGGGCACCGGCGACAACGCCGCCGAGCTGGGCAAGGAGATCGCCGCGCACGTCTTCGTCGCGCAGGCCTGACCGTACGGGCGGCGGCGGGGCCGCGTGACGGGTCGGGCGGCGGACGGGCGACCGGACGAGAACGAGCGGGCAACGCCGAACGGGGCCGTGCGCTCCCCGCGCTCCCGGCCCCGTTCGGCCCTCCCCGCCCCCCCCCCCAAACAACCCCCGATTATGGGGGCCCCCCCCCCCCCACCCCCCCGGCGGCACGCCCCCCCGCGCCGCCGCCCGCGGCCCCCCCCCCCCCCCCCCCGCCGTCCCGAGTGTCGGCGTCCCCCCCCCCCCCCCCCCCCCGGGCGCGCCCCCACGGCCCCGCCCTGTCCCTCCCGTTTCCCTCCCGTCCCCTCCGGTCTCCCCTCCGTCCCTCCCGTCCGCCTCGCCCGGCTTCCCCGACCGAGCGCCCCGTCCGGCGGCCCCTCACGTTGGAAGTTCTCCCACTCGGACGATCAAGGCAATCCTTGAGTGCTGTCACTCGTACGAGGGGCTTTCTTCCCTGATCAGCGGGTACACCGAAGCCTTATCCGCACATGCGTATGACGGGCCCCGACTCCGGTGGGAGACAAGGCCCGTCACGTGTGCGCGGGGTCTCGCGCGTCGCGCGCCCTCACCCGTTCGGCGCAGGGCGGCAGTCCAGGAGGCGGTCAGTCCACCGCCGCGGGGAGGGCCGGCCGCGCGGCGGCGGGGGCCCGGGGGGAATCGGCGATGTCGTCCACGGGGTACTCAACTACCGTGCGTGAAGCGGGTTACGGGGGGATCCCGGCCGCTGCGCCGTGCGGGGGCCCTTCACCCGAACCGGTGAGGCGGACCGTACGGGAGCGCGCCGGGGGGAGGCGGGGTGGGCGCAGTGGGGGCGCACAGGAGCATTCTCCCGGGCGCGTGGGGGGTGGGGATCGTCACCGTGGGTATCCCGGTGGCGTTGCTGATCGCTAACCTTGTGTCAGTTTCCTTGAACGGTCGGACAGTCGGCAACTCGGCAACAGAGATCAGCAGAAAGCGTCGCCCGCCGGCCGGGACCGGAGGGTGTGGGGAGGCGAAGCCAATGGCCGCGAGACCACTTGTCGCACGACAGCCCAACGAGCGTCTCCAGCAGCTGATCCAGGAGGCCAGCTGCTCCAACGCCGGTCTGGCACGGAGAGTCAACCTCTGCGGTGCCGAGCACGGCCTTGACCTGCGGTACGACAAGACCTCCGTCGCGCGCTGGCTCCGCGGCCAGCAGCCGCGCGGGCAGGCCCCGGCGGTGATCGCCGAGGCGCTCGGCCGCAAGCTGGGGCGCAGCGTGTCGGTCGAGGAGATCGGCATGGCCGACGGCAAGAACCTCAGCTCCGGCATCGGTCTGCAGTTCGCGCCGACGCTGGGCGCCGCACTGGAGCAGGTGTGCGAGCTGTGGCGCAGCGACGTCGGCCGCCGGGACTTCCTGACCGGGGCGACGGTGGCGGCCTCGGCCCTGGTGGAGCCCAGCCGGGACTGGCTGATCACCCCGCCCGACCCGGTGGTGGCCCGCACCGGCGGCACCAGGGTCGGCCCGACCGACGTGGCGGCCGTCAAGGCGACCACCGCGATGCTGGTCGACCTGGACCACCGGTTCGGCAGCGGGCACGTGCGCCCGGTGGTGGTGCACTACCTCAACAGCGTGGTCTCCGGGCTGCTCGGCGGCTCCTACCGGGACGAGACCGGCCGCCAACTGTTCGCGGCCGTCGCCCGGTTGACCGAGCTGGCGGGCTACATGGCGGTGGACACCGGCCAGCCGGGCCTGGCCCAGCGCTACTACATCCAGGCGCTGCGGCTGGCCCAGGCCGCCGACGACCGGGGCTACGGCGGTTATGTGCTGGCGGCCTCGATGAGCCACCTGGCGGCGACCCTGGGCAACCCGCGGGAGATCGCCCAGCTCGCCCGGGCCGCCCAGGAGGGCGCCCGGACGGTGGCCACCCCGACCGCGATGGCGATGTTCTACGCGGCCGAGGCGCGCGGGCACGCCCTGCTCGGCGACGCCAAGGCCTGCGAGGCGGTGGCCGCCAAGGCGCTGGAGATGATGGAGAAGCGCCGCCCGGAGGACGACCCGGACTGGATCGTCCACTTCGACGACGCCTACCTCGCCGACGAACTGGCCCACTGCCACCGGGACCTCGAACAGGCCGGTCCCGCCGAGCACTACGCCCGCCGGGCGCTCGACCTGCACCCGCCGACCCGGGTGCGGCGCCGCGCGGTGGACCTGGTGCTGCTGGCGACGGCGCAGCTCCAGCAGCGGGACGTCGAGCGGGCCTGCGAGACGGGTGCCCAGGCGGTCCGGCTGCTCAGCGGGCTGCGCTCCAACCGGGGCGTGGAGTACCTGGACGAGTTCCGGCGCCGTCTGGAGCCCTACCGGGAGCAGCGGGTGGTGCGTGAGTTCCAGGCCCGGGCCGAGGCGGAGGCCGCCTGATCCGGGGGCCGTCGAGGAGGGCGGCGGGGAGCGTGCAGGGTCGGTGAGGGATGGACCGCCCACGTGGTCGGCCGGTTCCGTGAACCGGTAGCGTGGGCGCGACGTCCAAGGAACTGTGATGCCCCCAAGAACCGACGAGATGTGGTCCGCCGTCAGCGCGCGGTCGTGCACAGGTGAGGAATCGCGTTGAGCCAGCGCCGCTCGTACCCCAACTCGGGTGACTTCAACCTGGACGACCTGTTCCGGCCGGAGCCCGGTCAGCAGCCCGCGCAGCAGCCGGGTCCGCCGCAGGGCCCACCGCAAGGACAGCAGCCGGGGCAGCCGTACGGGCCGCCGCAGGGACAGCACCCCGGCCAGCCGCCGCAGGGACAGCCGTACGGGCCGTACCCGGGGCAGCCGGCCGGGCAGCCGGAGTACCTCGGCGACAGCGCGCTGCCGACCCAGGCCATCCCGGCCCAGCAGCCGGGCTGGGGCGGCGCCCCGCAGCCGGGCTACCCGGCCGACCCGGCCCAGGCGACCCAGTACCTGCCGCCGTACCCGGCCGGGGACCCGCAGGCGGCGGGCGGCTACCCGCCCGCGCAGCCGGGGTACGCCGACCGGCCCGCGCCGGGCTACCCGGACCACCCGGGTGAGGCCCCGGGTGGACGGGACGGCGGCCGCAGTGGCCGTCCCTCGTCCAAGCTGCTGATCGGCGGCGTGGTGGCGGGCGGCGTGGCGGCGGCGGTTCTGGTCGCGGTGCTGCTGAACGGCGGCGACGACACGGCCGGGACGGCGAAGAAGGCCGTCCCCCCGGTGACCGAGAGCGGGACGGCCGCGGCCACCGCCCAGAGCGCGGGCCCGACGACCGCCTCGGTCAACCCGGAGGTCAAGGCGCAGGCCCAGTCGCTGTCCGACCTGCTCGGCACGGCCAACGACAGCCGGCAGGCGGTGATCGGCGCGGTCGCCTCGGTGCAGAAGTGCGACAAGCTGCCGGAGTCGCAGCAGGCGCTGACCGCCGCGGCCGGGCAGCGCCGGGAGCTGCAGACCAAGCTGGCCGGGCTGAAGACCGACAAGCTGCCCGGCGGCCCGCAGCTGGTCGAGCAGCTGAACGCGGCGTGGACGGCCTCGGCGACCGCCGACGACGAGTACGCGGCCTGGGCCACGGACGCCCAGGGCGGCTGCGACCCGAAGAAGAACGACAACCAGCACTACAAGAACGCCGTCGCCGCGAGCGGCACTGCCACCACGGCCAAGAAGCAGGCGGCCGGGCTCTGGAACACCGTCGCCGGCCAGACGGGTCTGCCCACCCGCACCGACGGCGACCTCTGACCCCGGACGGACGGCACGGCGGCACCGGGCGGCATCATCCGGCGCCGGAAACGGCGGAGGCCCGACCGCTGGACGGCCGGGCCCCGGGAACCGCGGGGTGGAACGGGCGGATCAGGCCGGCGGCTTGCCCCCGGTGAGCACCCAGCGCACGTCGACGAAGCCGGGCCGCTGCAGGGTCAGCTGCCCGCCCTTGACCACCTGGTAGGTGACCCAGGTGTTCACCAGCCGGGGCGACTCGGTGCTCGGCAGCATGTTGGTGGTCGCCCAGTTCAGCGGCGGGGTGAGCCCCACGTCGATCTGCTCGCCACCGTCCAGCAGGGCGGTGACCGCCTTGCTGGAGACCTCGCGTCCGGCCGCGGCCAGCCGGTCGGAGACCTGCCGGAACACCTCGTAGGCCACCCAGGTGGTCTGCACCCCGGGGTCGGCGGCGTCGATGTGCCGGCCGGCGCTGTCGGAGCGGATCACCGCGCGCAGGCCGTCCCAGATCTTGGCCGACTCCGGCGGGTACCAGCCGGTCACGAAGGCGCCGGCGAGCGGGCCGGAGTCGCCGCCGGTGGAGTCGACCACCGACTGCTGCACACTGCCGATCACCGAGGCGATCCGGGTGTTCTTGGCACCGGTCCGACGGAAGGCGTCGAGCAGGTTGCCGGTCGGCTCGGCGCCCAGCGCGCTGGTGACGCAGTTGCCCGGCTGGTCGCCGCCGATCGCCTTGCGGACCTCCGGCGAGTAGTCGTTGGACTTCTCCGGCGCCTTGACGTCCAGCAGCTTCATCCCGGCCGGCTTGAGCGCGCTGCCCAGGTAGCCGAGCAGGTTGTCGCCGGCCGGGGTGTCCGGGCGGATCAGCGAGACCGTCTTGCAGCCGGCCTCGACCAGCTGCCGGCCGCTGCCGCCGATCAGTGCGGGCATGCCGCCGCCCACCGGGTAGGACAGCGGGCTGCTGAACTCCGGCTGGGACAGCCCGTAGCCGCCGATCAGCGGGATGCCGGCCCGTTCCAGGACGGGCATGAAGTCGTCGCCGAACTGGCTGTAGGAGCCGAGCACCGCGACCGCCTTGGCGTCCACCGCCTGCTGGGCGCAGGCCTTGGAACCGTCGGAGGTGTTGTGCTCGTTACAGGTGATGACCCGCAGTCGGCGGCCGTGCAGGCCGCCCTTGACGTTGATGTCCCGCCCGATCGCCTCGGCGAGGGCGGTCATCCCGGGGCGGTCGGCCGAGCCGGTGTCGGACGGCGCCCAGGTCATCACGGTGAGGTCGCCGCTGCCGGTGGCGGCATCGGCCGGTCCGCCGCACGCGGAGGCCGAGAAGAGGGTTGGGAGCACCGCCGCGGCGGTCGCGACGGCAGCGATCGGGCGCCGGCGGCGCCGTCCCGCGATCGGGTGCATGGCCTGGGACGAGCCCCTGCGGCTGGTCATCGGTCTTTCCCTCCCTGGGCGCAGTGTGCTGCGCACTGGTTCCAGCCAATCCCCGGTGGAGCAAGCCGAGAGGGCCGTCCAGCCAACAGCCGGCAAACGGGAGTGGAAATCCGAGGGGGAACGCGTGTAGATCGGGAGTGGAGCACCAGTGGCGGGGGAACGTACGATCGATTCCCATGTCCGCCAGCACAGAATCTTCGTATCGGTCTGCCCGAAACCCTTCTCGTCCGGGTCACCGCTCCAGCACGATGGGCGGCATGCCGCTCAACGACCTTCCCTGGTGGCGCTGGCGGGCCCGACTCCGCTCGGCGCTGCACATGCTCTCCGACCCCGGGTTCCAGCGGGAGGCCTGGCTGGCCGGCCGCGAGGGGTACGGCGACGTCACCGACGCCGTCTACCGCCTGGTGGAGGACACCTGGCTGGACCGCTGGTCGGCCGAGAAGTACGTCGGCACGATCTTCCGGGACTCCGCCGAGGCCACGCTGGTGGACGTCGCGGTGCTGCGGGTGGTGCGGATCCTGCACGAGGTCGGCGCGGACGCCCCCGCCTCCGCCTACCTGGAGCACCACGGCTGGCCGGAGGCGGTCCGGGCGGCCCGCGAGGCGCACGTCAAGCTGGCGGTCAACGACGGCGAGGACCCGGACGTCCCGCCGCGCTCGCTGGACGTGCTGCGGATCCTGACCCAGGTCTGACCCGGGCCCGGTCCGGGCCCGAGCCGGGTCCGATCCAGGTCGGAGGGGCCCGGCGGCCCGGCGCCGGGCAGGCCCGTCCGCAGTGCGGGCAGCCGGGCGGGGGTCCTCCCGGAGTGTGACACGCTGGAGCATTCACACCAGTACGAGCCCAGGACGGGATACCCCCACCGTGGAACAGCAGCCGGCCAGCGCCCAGTACGTCCTCACGCTGTCCTGCCCGGACAAGCAGGGCATCGTGCACGCGGTCTCCAGCTACCTCTTCATGACCGGGTGCAACATCATCGACAGCCAGCAGTTCGGTGACGGCGACAGCGGTCTGTTCTTCATGCGGGTGCACTTCTCCGCCGCCGAGCCGGTGACCGTCGACAAGCTGCGGGCGAGCTTCGCCGCGATCGGCGCCTCGTTCGGGATGGACTGGCAGATCCACCCGAGCGAGGAGAAGCTGCGGATCGTCCTCCTGGTGAGCAAGTTCGGGCACTGCCTGAACGACCTGTTGTTCCGCACCCGGATCGGCGCGCTGCCGGTGGAGATCGCCGCGGTGGTCTCCAACCACACCGACTTCCGCGACCTCACCGAGGGCTACGGCATCCCGTTCCACCACATCCCGGTGACCCGGGAGACCAAGGCCGAGGCCGAGCAGCAACTGCTGGACCTGGTCGCCAAGGAGAACGTCGAGCTCGTGGTGCTGGCCCGCTACATGCAGGTGCTGTCGGACCAGCTGTGCACCGCGCTCTCCGGCAAGGTGATCAACATCCACCACTCCTTCCTGCCGAGCTTCAAGGGCGCCAAGCCGTACCACCAGGCGCACGCCCGGGGCGTGAAGCTGATCGGCGCCACCGCGCACTACGTCACCGCCGACCTGGACGAGGGCCCGATCATCGAGCAGGAGGTGGCCCGGGTGACCCACGACATCACCCCGGACCAGCTGGTCGCGCTCGGCCGGGACGTCGAGTGCCAGGCGCTGGCCCGCGCGGTGAAGTGGCACAGCGAGCACCGGGTGCTGCTGAACGGCACCCGGACGGTCGTCTTCGCCTGAGCCGAGCAGGGCTTCCGGGCAGGAGCCGGGAGCCGTGCGGGGCAGGAGCCTGGCGCCGGGAGAACCGGTCTAGGGGCGGGAGAGCAGCGGCGTCGCGCGCAGCACCTCGCGGATCGCGGTCCGGTCGCCCTGCTCGCCGACCGGCAGCCGGTCCGGGTCGCGGTGCGCGGCGGCCAGCTGGCAGAACTCCAGCCCGTCCAGCACCATCACGGCCACCGGTTCGCCGACCGGCGGGCCCGCCTCCGGGCCGTCCAGCGGTATCAGCCACTCACCGGCGGCCGGGCCGTCGATCACCAGCCGGACCCGGCGGCCGGTCCGGGCCCCGTCCGCTCGCCCGGGCCCGCCGTCGGGTGCGCCGACCGCCGCTCCGGTGAGTTCGGGGTGCGCCGCCCGCTGCCCGGCGAGCGCCAGCGGCAGCATCCGCACGGCCAGGTCGATCATCTGCCGCAGGTGCTGCGGGGCCGGCGGGTCGTACGGGTAGGCGACCGCGCGGGCGACGTCCTCTCCGTGCACGTAGCACTCGAAGGCCCGGTCGACGAAGGCGTCCCGGAGCGGGACCGTCACGAAGCCGAAGTCCACCGGGGTGTTGCCCTGCGGGGCGAGCGCGGCCGAGCGGACCAGCCGGTGGCAGTGCCGGCGCCACCGGGCGCGGACCCGCTGCGGCGGCTGGCCGGCCTGCTCGGCGGTGAGCCGGGCGGTGCGCTCGGCGATCCGGGCCCAGGGCCGGCCGGCCTGCTGCGGCACCCGGGGCACCGACGGGAGGACGGCCTCCTGCGGCGGGACCCGGCGCTCGGCCGCCGGCCCGGTGCCGGACGCGGCCGTGCCGGTGGGACCGGTGCCGGACGGGACGGGGTCGGGCAGTCCGAGGGCGACGGCCAGGTAGCCGTCCACGGCGGCGAGGTGGCAGAGCACCTCGGCCGGGCGCAGGTACTCGGTGCCGCCGTGCCAGGGCAGTTCGGCGACCTCCTGCCACTCCTCCGGGCCGAGGTCGCGCAGCAGCGCGTCGAACTTGGCGGTCTCGGCGGCGTACGGCATGCCCCAGGCGGGGACCGGCAGATCGGCCGGGCGGCGGGCCAGGCACCAGTCGAGCACCTGCTTGCGCAGGGCGGCGGGCTGGTCCAGCGGCTCCTCGACGGAGAGCCAGCCGGCCGCCTCGCGCAGTCGCTCGGCGTGCTCGGCGCACTCCGGGCAGCCGGTCAGGTGGGCTTCGACCTCGGCGCCCTCGCGGGGCTGGACGGCGCCCAGCGCCCAGGCGCCGAGCAGCGAGCGCAGGGCCTCGTGCTGCTCGTCGGTGATCGTCACGTCCCCCCGCCCTCCTTCCACCGCGCGCTCCCGTCCGCTCGTTCCGTGTCCGACGAGTCCGCGTCGTCCGCGTCGGCTCGTCCCGGGTCGGCCGGGGTGGGGCCCCGGTGCCGGGCGCGCTCCTGCTCCAACTCGGTGGCGAGCAGTTCCAGTCCCTGCCGCATCCGCTGCTTGGCGGCCTGCTCGCTGATCCCCAGCCGGCGGGCCGTCTCCTGGTAGGTGCGGCCGTCGTAGTAGGACTCCGCGATGGTCTCACGCAGCGGTTGCGGCAGAGCGGCGACCGCGTACTGGACCCGGGCGGCGGTGGCCACCGCGCGGATCTCGTCGTGGACCCCGTCCTGCGCGTCGTCGCCCGCGAAACCCGCCTCCGCGGCGCGGCGCGCCCGCAGCCGGTCCACCGCGCGACGGTGGGTCAGCGCGCCGAGCCAGGCGCGGAGCGAGCCGCGGGCCGGGTCGAAGGCCTCGGGGTGCTCCCAGACGTGGGCGAATATCTCCCGGGTGAGTTGCGCCGCCGCGGTCTGGTCGGCCAGTATCCGCCCGGCCAACCCGTGGACCATCGGCGCGAGTTGGTCGTACAGCTCGCCGAGGGCGGTCTCTTCGCCGCGGGCCAGGCGCCGCTGCAGCTGCTCGTCCCGGCGCGGGGCGCCGTCGGTGGTGGCCACCGGTCACCACCCCTCCTGCCGGACCGACCGCTGACGGTCCCACGGTAACCCGCGCGGTTCGGGCGGCGCGCGGATTCGGCGGAGAACGGAGGCCGGGGCTTCGGATCGTCAGATCGTGGGATCTGCCGTCGATCCCGCGGTTGAGCTGTTCGAAGGGGGCTGGACATATGTCGCACGGGTGGTTCGCGAGTGGCGGGTGCGGCGGGAGCGGCGGACGGCGGTAGGTTCGCCTCTGCGTCGTGGGCCGGTCGGTCCGGGCCGGGCGATCGCCGGTCCGGGGCTCGCCAGAGTGAACGGGACAGTATGCCCTGCCCCGTCCCCCGATCGCTGGAATATGCCCGAAGCGCTTGCTGCGGTCCGCCCGCCGACTCATCCTGAGGCGTATTCGTGTCGCGGCCGGTGCGGCGGCGGACGAGGTGGCGCGGGCGCGCCGCGGCGGGTGCGGCGTGCGGTCACCCCGCCGGGCGGCGGCCCGACGGACGGCCGACCCGACGGACGGCCGGCCCGGTGCGCGCCCGGGCCGGGCGGGCGACCAGGACCCGGCCGAGACGGTGGCCGAACTGCGAGTGCGGGTGGTGGAGCGGTGCAGGTTCTTCAGGTACAGCTTGCGGTGCAGGCGGACCCCGCCGAGGTCGGCCGGGCCCGTCGGTGGGTCCGCTCGCGGCTGCTCAACCACGGGGTGGACCCGGACGCGCCGATCGCCGAGACGGTGGTCCTGGTGGTCTCCGAACTGGTCACCAACGCCGTGGTGCACACCGGCTGTCCGGCCGTGCTGCGGCTCTGCTTCCCGCTGGGCGACCTCCCGGGCGCCGTACCGGACGCCGCCCCGGGCACGGCCGGACGCGACGGGGTGCGCGAGTCGGCGACGGTCGGTCCGCTGCGGGTCGAGGTCGCCGACGCCAGCCAGGTCGCCCCCGCCCCCCGGCACGCCGGGGCGGACGTCGACGCCACCAACGGGCGCGGCCTGGAGCTGGTCGAGCTGCTCTGCGACCGCTGGGGCTGGTACCCCGACGGCACGGGCAAGCGGGTCTGGTGCGAGATCAGCCCGGACGCCCGGCCCGCGGATCCGCTCACCGCCGTCGACTGGGCGGCGCTGGCGCAGCCCTGACGGGCCCCGGCCCCCGCGTCCCTGACGTCCCCTTGGCCCCGGGGCCGAAAGCTGACGCAACCATTCCGAATTTCGGACAAACCATTGACGTGACGTATCCGACTGATCACGCTTGGGTGCAGCTCTCCGTCGCGAGGGGACGCCGAGGGAACACCCGAACGCCACCGCGGTGCTGCTGTCCAGGGGGACCACGTCAGCAAGGGGGGCCGTGGGTCGGTCGTACGCTGGCTCCTTGGCGAGTGCGGAGGGCGTGGCACGGGTTCAGGGACCGTGTGCCGAGGTTGGATGGCGGCCGGCCGTGCCGTGCTCGGGGTGCGTGCGGCCCGCCGCCATCCGATCCGCCCGCCGTGGGCGATCTTTTCCGGCCACCCGGCCCGCGCGCCGAACCCCGGATTCCGGTCGGGCCGCCTCTCACCCCCGGTTGGCCCGATTCCGGCGGAAGTCGGCAGTCCCGCCCCTCGTCGTCGGCCCGCGCCGTCGGGAGACTCTGCCGGGTGAACGAGACCGACGCCCCCACCGGACCCCCGACTCCCGCCGGACCCCTGGCCCCCACCGGACCCCGGACCACCACCGACGCGCTCCCCGCGCCCGTCCGCGCGCCCCGGGTGCACTACGCCTGGGTGGTGGCCGGTGTTGCCCTGCTGGTGCTGCTCGGCTCGGCCGGATTCCGGTCCACGCCCAGTCTGATGATGGACGCGCTGCACACCGAGTTCGGCTGGTCGATGGGCACGATATCCGCCGCCAGCTCGGTCAACCTCACCCTCTACGGCCTCACCGCGCCGTTCGCCGCCGCGCTGATGGACCGGTTCGGCGTGCGACTGGTGGTGGTGTGCGCACTGCTGACGATCTCGGTCGGCGCCGGCCTCACCATGCTGATGCGCCAGCCCTGGCAACTGATGCTCTGCTGGGGCGTGCTGGTCGGCCTCGGCAGTGGCTCGATGGCCGGCGCGTTCGCCACCACGATCACCGGGCGCTGGTTCCGGGCCCGGCAGGGGCTGGTCACCGGCGTGCTGACGGCCGCCGGCGCGGCGGGAAACCTGGTCTTCCTCCCGCTCGGCGCCTGGCTGGTCGAACAGCACGGCTGGCGCACGGCGGTCGTGGTGGTCTCGCTGGCGGCCACCGCGGTGGCCGTCCCGGTGCTGCTGCTGATGCGCGAACGGCCCGCCGACCTCGGCCTGCTCCCGTACGGCGCGACCGAGCCGCCGCCCGCGCCCGTCGGCGGCGACCGGGCGCTGGCCCGCTCGCTGCGGGTGCTCCGGGAGGCCGCCCGCACCCGGGCGTTCTGGCTGCTGGCCGGCTCCTTCGCGATCTGCGGCGCGACCACCGCCGGACTGGTCGGCACCCACTTCATCCCGGCCGCCCACGACCACGGCCTGCCGGTCACCACCGCGGCGAGCCTGCTCGCGCTGATCGGCGTGTTCGACGTGATCGGCACCGTCGCCAGCGGCTGGTTCACCGACCGCTTCGACGCCGGACTGCTGCTGATCGTCTACTACGCGCTGCGCGGGCTCTCGCTGCTGGTGCTGCCGCAGCTGTTCGCGGGCGCGCTGGAACCGCCGATCCTGGCGTTCGTCATCTTCTACGGGCTGGACTGGGTGGCCACCGTGCCGCCGACCGTCGCGCTCTGCCGCCGCCACTTCGGGGAGGACGCGCCGATCGTCTTCGGCTGGGCGCTGGCCTGCCACCAGATCGGCGCCGCCGTGGTGGCCGGCCTGGCCGGATTCGCCCGGGACGCGCTCGGCGACTACGACCTCGCCTGGTACGCGGCCGGCGGACTCTGCGCGGTCGCGGTGCTGCTCTGCCTGGCGCTGCGCGGGCGTGGACCGGAACGTGGGCGGGAACGGACCGCCTCCGTCCTGTCGTAAGGGGCGACTAGGCTCCGAGGTCATGACGCTGAGCTTCACCCTCGACCCGGCACTCGACCCCGCGCTGCACGCCGAGATCACCAGCCTGTGGACGGCCGCCAGCAACGCCGGCGGGGCCGTCGGCTTCGTCCACCGGGTGACCGAGGAGGAGGTCCGGGCCGCCGGGGAGCGGCAGTTCGCCGGAACGGCACCGGCCGGACCGGACCGGCTGCTGATCGCCCGGGAGACCGGGACCGGCCGGCTCGCCGCGATGCTGGTCTTCGAGTCGATGCGGTTCGGGCCGATGGACCACTGGCGGCTGGTGGTGAAGGTCATGGTCCACCCCGAGCTCCAGGGGCGCGGGTACGGCGCCGCGCTGCTGGCCGAGGCCGAGCGGATCGCCCGCGGCTGGGGCCTGGCGGGGCTGAAGCTCCAGGTACGGGGCGGGCTCGGCCTGGAGTCGTTCTACGCCCGCAGCGGTTACGTCGAGGTCGGCCGGGTGCCGGCCACCATCCGGGTCGCGCCCGGCGACGACCGCGACGACGTCATCATGTGGCTCGACCTGCGCTGATCGCGCGGTCGCCCGGGCGCTGCCCGGTGGGACCCGTTCCCCGCCGGGGGTGTCGGGCATGCTTCACTGGGAGACCGGCCCGGTCCCCAGCGCAGTAAGGATGTGTCCCCGGTGGGCAGCAATGTCAGCAAGAAGTCGCACGCCACGCTCCGCTACACCTCGATGCGGGTCTCGATCTTCCTCGGCTGCCTGCTGATCGCGCTGCTCCTCGGGCACTTCCGGGTCATCCCGGTCTCCGGCGAGGCCGGTGTGGTCTTCCTCTTCCTGCTGGCCGCGGTCGCCTCGGCCCCGCTCAGCTACGTCCTGCTGAGCCGCCAGCGGGACGAGATGTCGGCGGAGATCTCCGGCAGGGTGGACGGCATCCGTACCCGGACCGCCTCCAAGATCGCCGCGCAGAACGCCGAGGAGGACGCCGCCGACGAGGCCGCCCGTGCCGCGGCCGCCAAGAAGGCCGCCTCCGGCCCCGCCGCCTCGGCCCCGCAGAACTGACCCGCGCCGCCGTGCCGGAGAACGCCGCACCGGACAGCGCCGCACCGGGCAGCGCCGGGGCCGGGGACGCCGGCGGGCCCGTGGCGGGAACCTGGCCGGCCCCGGTCCGCCGCCCCACCGGCCGGGACGTCGCCCGGCTCGCCGGGGTCTCGCAGGCCACCGTCTCGCTGGTGTTCTCCGGCTCCGAGGCCGGCCGCCGGGTCTCCGACGCCACCCGCGAGCGGGTCCGCGAGGCCGCCCGCAGCCTCGGCTACCGCCCGCAGGCGGCCGGCCGGCAACTGCGGCTGGGCCGCAGCGGCATGATCCTGCTGGCCGTGCCGAACATCCTCGGCCCGTTCTTCGGCCGGGTCCTGGAGGGCGTCCACGAGGAGGCCGGAAAGTACGGCCTGGCCGTGGTGGTCAGCTCCGGCTGGGGCAGCGCCACGCTCGCCGAGGCCGCCACCACCAGCCGTTTCGACGGCCTGCTGATCTGCTCCCCGGACGACAGCCAGCTCGGCGAGCTGCCCGCCGACACCCCCGCCGTCTTCCTGGACGCCGACCCGGGCACCGACCGGGCCCGGCCGACCATCGAGCTGGACGTGGCCGGCGGCATGCGGGCCGCGGTCGAGCACCTGGCCGCGCTCGGCCACCTCCGGCTCGGCCGGCTGCGCTCCACCCACTCCGCGTACACCTTCCGGGTCCGCCAGGCCGCTTTCGAGGAGACGGTCCGGGCGCTCGGCCTGGACGTGGTCGAACTCGGCGTCAGCCTGAACGAGGGCCACCCGGCGGCGCGCGAGGCCGCCCACCGGCTGCTCGCCCGTCCGGACCGGCCGCACGCGGTGATCTGCGACGACGACGTGGTCGCCTCCGGCGTCTACCAGGCCGCCGCCGAGCGCGGGCTGCGGGTGCCCGGCGACCTCTCGGTGATCGGCATCGACAACGTCCCGGTGGCCGCGCTGCTCGCCCCGCCGCTGACCACCGTCGACCTGCCCGGCGAGGAGCTGGGCCGGGCCGGGGTCGCGGCGCTCGCCGGGCTGCTCCGCGGCGAGCCGGTCGCGCCGGTGCCGCCGCTCGCCACCTCGCTGGTGCGGCGCTCCTCCACCGCCGCGGCGCCGGAAGCCGGCTGACCGTCCGTTCGGACCGCGCCGTGGTCCGCGCGGTCGTCCGAGCCGAAAAAGTGGCTGCGCCCGTCGTCCAGACCACCCGGTCCGACGGGCGCAGCCACGTCCAGGGATGCGGCGGGCGTCAGCCCGCCGGCACCGCTTCGGAGGGCAGCGACGGCGCCGCGGCCGGTTCGGCGGCCGGCCGGAACCAGCGGCGGGCGCCGAACAGCAGCAGCGCGCCCAGGCCGATCCCGCCCGCCGCGCACAGCGCCACCGGGCGCAGTGAGCCCTCCGCGAGGTGGCCCGAGACGGCGTAGCCGAGCGAGTTGCCGGTCGCGAAGAGGGTGACCAGCCAGGCGAAGGCCTCCGTCACGGTGCCGGTCGGGGCCAGCTCGGCGACCAGGACGAACGCCGCCGCCAGCAGCGGGGCCAGTGCGATCCCGGAGACGAAGGCGAGCCAGGCCATCGCGACCGGTCCGGGGAGCAGGATCAGCGGCAGGTAGCTGACGGCCATGCCGAGCGCCATCAGCCAGGTGCGGGTGGCCGTCGAGCTGCGCCACGGCACCGCGCCGTAGGCGAGTGCGCCGAGCAGTCCGCCGAGCGCCGCGAGGGCCAGCAGGGTGCCGGCGCCGCCGGGCAGGCCGTCCGCCGCGTGGGCCTCGGCGTAGGCGATGAACAGCACGTTCTGCGCACCGACCGCCCAGCCGGCGCCGGCCAGGCCGAGCAGCAGCAGGACCAGGCCGGGGGAGTGCAGCGGTCCGAGCAGGCCGGAGGAGTGCGCGCGCGGCGGGGCCTGCCAGGCCCGGGCCGGTGCGGTGGTGGCGACGACGGCCGCCCCGACCAGGCCGAGGGCCGCGGCCACCCAGAGTGCGGCGACCGCGCCGACCGTGCCCGCGATGCCGGCGACCGCGAGCGGGCCGGCGACGTAGAGGGTCTGCTGGGAGGCGGAGTCGAAGGCGTAGGCGGTGTCGAGCTGGTCCTCCTCGACGACGTCCGGCCAGAGCGAGCGCAGGCAGGGTTCGAGCGGGGGCATGGCCAGCCCGGCGATGGCGGCGCCGAGCGGGGCGGCGACCGCCGACCCGGGGGCCAGGGCCAGCAGGGCGTACCCGCCGCCGGCGACCACCGCGGAGACCAGCAGGACGCGGGGCTGCCCGGTGCGGTCCACGATCCGGCCGAGCACCGGTCCGCCGACGGCCGCCGCGATCGCGTACGCGGCGGTGGCCAGGCCGATCCGGCTGTACGGCGCGTGGACCTCGCGCAGCGCGAGGGCGATCACCAGGGCGGTCATGCCGGCCGGGAGGCGGCCGAGCAGGGTGCCGAAGAGGAGGCGGCCGACGTGCGGGGCGCGGAGCAGGGCGAGGTAGCCCATGGGCGGGATTCTCCGGTCGGGGAGGGCAGAGCGGGCGGGGGATGCCCTCAAGTTATACGTATAACTGTCAACCGGTCAATCGGACCGTATCCAGAACTCAAACAACTACTTTGAACATCTCAAAGCTTTACTGCTAATGTGTCGGCCGTGACCACCTCAGACGCACGTTCGCCGCTCGGCCCGGGCCCGCTGCCCGGTGCCGCCCGCGCGTGTCGTCCGACCGGTGCTGTGGACAGCCCGCGCCGTTGTCGCGCCATGAGCTGTATTCAGGCGGCACGCCCCTGACCGGGGCCGATTCCTCCCCGTCCGGCCCGCGCGCCGTGCCGCCGTCCCCCCTCTTCTCCTCATCACCAGCAACACCTCCCCCGGAGCCGCACCGTCATGTCCACAGCGCCCGAGGCGACTTCGTCGCCGTCCGTGCTCGGCAGAATCCGTAAGACCCCCTTCTGGGCCCAGATCGTCGCCGGCCTCGTGCTCGGCGTGGCCCTCGGCTACCTGGCCCGCGCGGCCGACATATCCTGGCTGGCCACCACCCTGGAGACGATCGGCCGGATCTTCGTCCAGCTGCTGAAGCTCGCCGTCCCGCCGCTGGTGTTCACCGCGATCCTGGTGAGCGTGGCGAACCTGCGGAACGTCACCAACGCGGCCCGGCTGGCCGTCCGCACCCTGCTCTGGTTCGCGATCACCTCGCTGATCGCGGTGGCCATCGGCCTCGGCCTCGGCCTGCTGACCAACCCGGGCTCGGGCACCGACCTCAAGACCGAGGGCCTCAAGGCGCCGAAGTCCACCGGCAGCTGGATCGACTTCCTGACCGGGATCTTCCCGACCAACATCGTCTCCGCGTTCACCGAGGTCGAGGTCCTGCAGATCGTCTTCCTGGCGATCGTGGCCGGCGCCGCCGTGATCAAGCTCGGCGCCAAGGCCGAGCCGGTCCTCAAGCTCAGCGAGTCGGTGCTGGAACTGGTCCAGACCGCCCTCTGGTGGGTCATCCGGCTCTCCCCGCTGGGCACCCTCGGCCTCATCGGCAAGTCCGTGGCCAAGTACGGCTGGGACCTGCTGGAGCCGTTCGCGACGCTGACCCTCGACGTCTACATCGGTTGCGCGCTGGTGCTGTTCGTCGTCTACTCGCTGCTGCTGAAGTTCGCCGCCGGCCTCAACCCGGTCAACTTCTTCAAGGGCGCCTGGCCCGCCATCCAGCTGGCCTTCGTCTCGCGCTCCTCGGTCGGCACCCTGCCGGTCACCCGGCGGGTCACCGAGCGCCTCGGCGTCCCGGGCGAGTACGCCTCGTTCGCCGTCCCGTTCGGCGCCACCACCAAGATGGACGGCTGCGCCGCGATCTACCCGTCGCTGGCCGCGATCTTCGTGGCCCAGGTGTACGGCATCGACCTCGGCATCAAGGACTACCTGCTGATCGCCTTCGTCTCGGTGATCGGCTCGGCGGCCACCGCCGGCCTCACCGGTGCGATCGTCATGCTGACGCTGACCCTCTCCACCCTGGGTCTGCCGCTGGAGGGCGTCGGCCTGCTGCTGGCCATCGACCCGATCCTCGACATGATGCGCACCGCGACCAACGTCGCCGGCCAGGCCCTGGTGCCGATCGTGGTCGCAGCCCGGGAGAAGACCCTCGACCTGGCCGCCTACAACAACCCCACCGGTGACCTCTACGACGAGGGCCCGGCCCCGGCCCCGGCCGGCGCCGTCGCGACGGCCTGACGCCCCTTCGGGCGGGCAAGACGAAGGGCCCTCCTTCCCGGAACGGGGAGGCGGGCCCTTCCGCGTGCGCGCGCCTGCGTCCGGCATGCCGCCGAGCAGGAGCGGGGCACAAGGCAGGGGGCCCACCGGACGGCGGGCCCCCTTGGGTACTGCAGCTCTTGTGCTCACCGTGACGACCGGAGGCCGTCGGCGGACCCGACGGGGTCCCGAGCGATCAGACCATCATTTGAGGATGATCAGATAAGGGTGACGTTCTCCGCCTGCGGGCCCTTCGGACCCTGGGTGACGTCGAAGCTGACCGCCTGGTTCTCCTCCAGCGAGCGGAAGCCGCTCGCGTTGATGGCGGAGTAGTGGACGAAGACGTCGGGGCCGCCGCCATCCTGGGCGATGAAGCCGAAGCCCTTCTCAGCGTTGAACCACTTGACGGTTCCCTGAGCCATGCCGTTCTCCTTGCGAGGGACGTGTCGGGGCCACACCGTGTGGCACCCGGTCCGCTGCGCTGATCGCCCTGCCTCCGGACGGGGCCGGAGTTTTTCGATATTGCTGAAAAACTACAAAAAGCCTGCGGTTACATGCTCCGCAGGCTTCAAGTACTGCAAGGGGAATCAAACTGCAACTGAGGGCAACGCTAGCATGCGGCTGCTGTGACGACCAGGGGTGACTTGCGGGCTGGACAGCGCGTGTCGTAAGGCTGTTGTGACCCTCGGTGCGGCACGCCGCGGTGCCTCCCGGAAGGGCGGTGCGGGGCTCCCGGAGCGGCAGGCATACGCTGCGGGGAGGCGCACGAACAGCAAGGGAGCGGCGCAGTGGCAGTACCGGATGCGGAAACGCGGGAGCCCCAGGACAACACCCCGGTCCGGCCCCGGGTCGGGCATATTCAGTTCCTGAACTGCGTACCCCTCTACTGGGGGCTGGCCAGGACCGGCAATCTGCTCGATCTGGATCTCACCAAGGACACCCCGGAGAAGCTGAGCGATCAGCTGGTCGGCGGCTCCCTGGACATCGGTCCGATCACCTGTGTGGAGTACCTGCGGCACGCGGACGAACTGCTGGTGCTGCCGGACATCGCGGTGGGCAGCGACGGCCCGGTGATGTCCTGCGTGATCGTCAGCAAGCTGCCGCTGTCCGAGCTGGACGGCCGGCGGGTCGCGCTCGGCTCCACCAGCCGCACCTCGGTCCGGCTCGCCCGGCTGCTGCTGGAGGAGCGGGAAGGGGTGCGGCCGGAGTACTTCAGCTGCCCGCCCGACCTGGACGCGATGCTCGCCGAGGCCGACGCGGCCGTGCTGATCGGCGACCCGGCGCTGCGCGCCTACCTCGGGCAGGCGGCCGAGCAGGGCCTGGCCGTGCACGACCTGGGCGAGATGTGGAAGGAGTGGACCGGGCTGCCGTTCGTCTTCGCCGTCTGGGCCGCCCGCCGCGACTTCGCCGAGCGGCGCCCCGGACTGACCGCGGCCGTCCACCGGGCCTTCCTGGAGTCCCGGGACCTGTCGCTGGTCGAGGCCCGTGAGGTGGCCGAGCAGGCGGCCCGCTGGGAGTCCTTCGACGCGGCGGTGCTGGAGCGGTACTTCAGCGAGGCACTGGACTTCTCGCTCGGCGAGCGGCAGCTGGCCGGCGTCGCCGAGTTCGCGCGGCGGGTCGCGCACGACAGCGGCTTCGCCCCCGACGTGGCCGTCCGGCTGCTGGAGCCGGCGCCGGAGCCGGTGGCCTGAGCGCGTCCTGAACGGGTGGCGGTCGCGACCGTGATGGTTCGCGCCGCCGCCGCCCGATAGCGTCTGCACGCGAGACGGCCCCGGCGGCGGGGCGAGCGGGCGGGGCGACGGGAGCGTGCGCGGGATGCAGCCACTGGGATCGGACGACCCGCGTCAGGTGGGCGCGTACCGGCTGCTGCGGCGGCTCGGGGCGGGCGGCATGGGCCGGGTCTACCTCGGCCGGACGGCGGGCGGCCGCACGGTGGCGGTCAAGGTGGTGCGCGGCGAACTCGCCGAGGACACCGAGTTCCGCGCCCGGTTCCGGCAGGAGGTGGCCGCCGCCCGCCGGGTCGGCGGGGCCTGGACGGCCCCCGTCCTGGACGCCGACACCGAGGGCGCACACCCCTGGGTGGCCACCGGCTACGTCGCCGGCCCCGCGCTGGCCGCCGCCGTCCGGCAGTACGGGCCGCTGCCCGAGCCCGCCGTGCGCACCCTCGGCGCGGGCCTGGCGCAGGCGCTGGAGCACGTGCACGGGCTCGGGCTGGTGCACCGCGACGTCAAGCCGTCCAACGTGCTGCTCACCCTGGACGGGCCGCGGCTGATCGACTTCGGCATCGCCCGGGCCCTCGACGCGGCCACCGGGCTCACCCAGTCCGGGTTCGTGGTGGGGTCGCCCGGCTTCATGTCGCCCGAACAGGCGAACGGTCAGCCGGCCGGGCCGCCCGGTGACGTCTTCTCGCTCGGCGCGGTGCTCGTGTACGCGGCCACCGGGGTGCACCCGTTCGGGGAGGGGGTGAGCGCCGCGGTCCTGCTGTACCGGGTGGTGCACGAGGAACCGGACCTGGCCGGGCTCGGCGGCGGGCCGCTGCGTTCGATCGTGCTCGCATGCCTGGCGAAGGACCCGGCGGACCGGCCGACGCCGCGACAGCTGCGGGAGTGGCTGGACCCGGACGGCGCGGCCGTCGGGCGGCTGGGGCAGGGCGGCTGGCTGCCGCCGGTGCTGTCCGCGGCGGTCGGGCGCAGTGCGGTGCAGTTGCTGGACCTTGAGGCGGAGGCCGGGGTGGGGCCGGTGGAGGGGGAGTGGACGCCGACGTTCGTACGGGGCGGAGGCGGGGACGGCGGCGGGGGCGGGGGCGAGGCCGGCGGGGGTGCGGCGGTGGACGCGGGCGCCTCCCGGCGGCGGCGGGGTGTGGTCG
Source organism: Kitasatospora sp. NPDC058032 (assembly GCF_042885845.1). NCBI lineage: Bacteria > Bacillati > Actinomycetota > Actinomycetes > Kitasatosporales > Streptomycetaceae > Kitasatospora > Kitasatospora sp. NPDC058032. Next base: position 24,379 of record NZ_JBHVRK010000021.1, read on the forward strand.
GGCTGGTGGTCGGGGCGGTGCTGCTGGCGCTCGCGGGCGGCGGGTACGGGGCGTACCAGGTGTGGGGGAAGGACCAGCCGGGGCCGGAGCCCACCGCCACGGCGGAGGGGCCCTCGCAGGCGCCGCCGGTGCCGTCGGGGCCGAGCACGGTGTCGCCTCCGTCGCCTTTGTCGTCGCAGCCGTCACAGCCGTCGTCGTCGGCGCCCGGTACGACCGCGCCCTCCGGCACCGCGGCGCCCGGTCCGAACGCCGTACCGGAGTCGTTCCTCGGCACCTGGCACGGGGAGATGACGACGCAGAAGGGCGTGCCCGCCGGGACGACCACGCTGGTCATCGGCCGCGCGGGGATCGGGCAGGACGCGGTCAGCAGCCGCAACGAGCTGACCGGGCTGCTCTCGCTCACCTGCGAGGGCGCCTGGACGCTCACCTCGGCCGAGCCGGAGAAGCTGGTCTTCACCTCCCGGCTGGTCCGCTCCTCGCTGCCCGGGGCCTGCACCGGCGGTTCCTACGCGGAGACCCTCGCGCTGCAGAAGGACGGCACCATCCGCTTCACCTCCGCCGATCCCAGCGCCGGGAACCCGTCCGGGACGTTCCGGCGAGCGGGCTGACGCGGGGGCCGCGAAGCCCTGGCGTAGGCTGAACCGGATGCGGAAGCGGTGCCCCGGCAAGGCGTCGTCGCACCCGTCGCACCCGCCGCACATGTCGCACGTGAAGTCCCGAGAGAGAGAAGGCCGCCAGGTGTCCGAGCTCGCAGCGACCACCTTCGATGCGCCCAGCACCGACCTGCAGGCCGTCCTCGACCGGGCGGCCGGCGGTGGCCGGATCAGCCCGCAGGAGGCGCTGGAGCTCTACCGCTCCGCCCCGCTGCACGCGCTCGGCTCGGCCGCCGACGCGGTGCGCCGCCGCCGCTACGCGGGGACCGAGCACATCGCGACGTACATCATCGAGCGCAACATCAACTACACCAACGTCTGCGTGACGGCGTGCAAGTTCTGCGCCTTCTACGTGCCGCCGAAGAGCGACAAGGGCTGGTCCCGCGAGCTGGACGAGATCCTGCGCCGCTGCGCCGAGACCGTCGAGCTGGGCGGCACCCAGATCATGTTCCAGGGCGGCCACCACCCGGACTACGGCGTCGAGTACTACGAGCGCGCCTTCTCGGCGATCAAGGCGGAGTTCCCGCAGCTGGTGATCCACTCGCTGGGCGCGTCCGAGGTCGACCACATGGCGCGGATCTCCGGCGTCCCGATCGAGGAGGCGATCACCCGGATCCACCGGGCGGGCCTGGACTCCTTCGCCGGGGCCGGTGCCGAACTGCTGCCGGAGCGCCCGCGCAAGGCGATCGCGCCGCTCAAGGAGTCCGGCGAGCGCTGGCTGGAGATCATGGAGGCCGCCCACGGCCTGGGCGTGGAGTCCACCTCCACCATGCTGATGGGCACCGGCGAGACCAACGCCGAGCGGATCGAGCACCTGCGGATGATCCGCGACGTGCAGGACCGCACCGGCGGCTTCCGCGCCTTCATCCCCTACACCTACCAGCCGCAGAACAACCACCTGAAGGGCTCGACCCAGGCGACCGTCTTCGAGTACCTGCGGATGATCGCCATCGCCCGCCTGTTCCTCGACAACGTCGCCCACATCCAGGGCTCCTGGCTGACCACCGGCAAGGAGGCCGGCCAGCTGTCGCTGCACTACGGCGCGGACGACCTCGGCTCGGTCATGCTGGAGGAGAACGTGGTCTCGGCGGCCGGTGCCAAGCACCGCTCCAACCTCACCGAGCTGATCCACCTGATCCGGGCCGCCGGCCGCGTCCCCGCGCAGCGCTCGACCACGTACGAGCACCTGCGGGTGCTGGACGACCCGGCCAACGACCCGGTCGACCCGCGGGTCGCCTCGCACATCGCCTCCACCGCGATCGAGGGCGGCACCGCGCACCCCGAGCTGAAGATCCTCGACAACGCCTGAGGTCCCGTCCCACCGTGCTGACCCTGCACCGGGCCGCCCTCGTGCTGCCCGACCCGGCCGATCCCACCGCCCCGTCCCACCCGGACGGGGCGGTGCTGGTGCGTGGCGAACTGGTCGAGGCGGTCGGCGCGTACGCCGGGCTGGCGGCGGCGCACCCGGAGGCCCGGGTCCGGGACTGGGGCGACGCGCTGCTCACGCCGGGGCTGCGCAACCCGTACGGGCACTGGCTGCTGGAGCGGACGTACCACCCGGACCCGCGCGAAGGGGTCGGGGACGAGCCGGTGCCGGACGGGCTGGCGGGGGAGCGGGACGAGGCGCGCTGCGGGGCGAGTGCCCGGCGCGGGCTGCAGCGGATGCTCGGCTTCGGCGTGACGGCGGTGGCCGGGCCGTTCGAGCGTGCCGCGGTGCGGACGGCGGTGGCCCGGTCGGGCCTGACCGTGCTGCCGGGGGCCGGGGCCGGGGCCGGGGTCGGCGCGGCCGGCGACGGGGTCGGCGCGGGGGTGGCCGGGCCGTTGGACCCGCTGGCGGTGCTGCCGCTCGCCGGAGCCCTGCACGGGCGGGTGGCCGTCGGTGGCCGGGCGGACTTCGCGGTGTTCGCGCCCGGGGCGGAGGGCGTCGAGGGGCACGGGGGCGATCCGGTGGGTACGGGCGGATCGGTGGGTACGGGCGGTCCGTGGGTCGGGGGTTGCCGGGCCACGGTGCTGGCCGGCCGGCTGGTGTTCCGGCGGCGCTGAGGGCGGCGCCGCCCGTGCCCCGGTCGCACCCTACTCGCCGGTAGTCGTGCGGTTCGCCCCGGGGCCGCTCCCGGTTCCTCGTACTCCCTTGCGACGACCGGGACTTGCTTCGTGTGCCACTGAACTGCGGCTTCGTCGGCCTGGCCTGATTGTCCCTTCACCGTGACCTGAGGGCCCGCCAGCGGATAGCATCCGGCTCAGCTCAGTCCGTACCGTCCCACCTCACCTCCGCCCGTGCCCGCGGGCGACGGGGCCCCGTCCCAGGCCCCGGAAGCAAGCCAGGACAGGAACCATGCGATCCGCGACCGTCCCCCCGCAGCGATCCCCGCGGTTGGGCCGTGGCTGGTACCTCACCGCCGTGCTCAGCGCCGTGCTGGCCGTCGGGATGTGCCTGCTGGGGTGGCGTCAGGCCGAGCAGGCCGACCGGATCGGGGCCCACCCGGTGCGGGTCGAGGGCGTGGTGACGCAGCTGCCGACCGGCGGCGGCTCCTACAGCACCGTCAGCTACCAGGCGGCCGGCCAGCACCACACCGCCACCGCACTCCCGCTGGCCGACGGCACCAAGGTGGGGGAGGCCGTCTGCCTGGAGCACGCGGCCGACGAGCCGAAGGCGGTGCGGATCTGCGGCGACACCTACCCGCAGCCGGTGGGCGTCGGGCTGGCGCGGTTCAGTGTGCCGGTCGCGGTGCTGCTGTTCGCCGTCTGCGTGCTGCGGATCCGGCGGCACCGGCGGGCGGTGGCCGTCCGTAGCGGGCAGAACCGGTTCGCCACCACCGTCGCCATGGCGACCGAGGCGCTGGCCGACGGGATGCCGGCGATAACGCAGGGCAAGCGCTCGCGCCGGCGGCGCCGCGCGGGCGGGCGGCGCGCCCAGCACTGAGGCGGCGGGCGGCTGCTCCGGCGGGCCCGCGACCGCGCCCGGGTGTTCCCGAGGCACCCGACCGGGGTGCCCGGGGTGCCCGGAAGACGCCCCCTTGCCCGGATCGTCGGAGCCAGGGTGAACAATGGGGGCGTGACCCGAGCCTCTCTGGACAAGCAGCCGCACGAAGTCGCCGCCATGTTCGACGACGTCGCGGCCAAGTACGACCGCACCAACGACGTTCTCTCGCTCGGCCAGGCCCGTGCCTGGCGCCGTGCGGTGGCCGAGGCGGTGGCCGCCGGGCCGGGGGACGTCGTGCTCGACCTCGGGGCCGGCACCGGCACCTCCTCGCTGCCCTTCGCTGAGGCCGGGGCGCGGGTCGTCCCGTGCGACTTCTCGGTCGGCATGCTCGCCGAGGGCAAGCGCCGCCACCCCGAGCTGGCGCTGACCGCGGGTGACGCCACCAGGCTGCCGTTCGCCGACGACACCTTCGACTCGGTGACGATCTCCTTCGCGCTGCGCAACGTCCAGGACACCGACGCGGCGCTGAGCGAGCTGCTGCGGGTCACCAGGCCCGGCGGCAAGCTGGTCATCTGCGAGTTCTCCACGCCGACCTGGACGCCGTTCCGGACCGTCTACACGGAGTACCTGATGCGCGCGCTGCCGCCGGTCGCCACCGCGGTCAGCAGCAACCCGGACGCCTACGTCTACCTCGCCGAGTCGATCCGCGAGTGGCCCGACAAGCCGGCGCTGGCCGCCCGGCTGCAGGAGGCCGGCTGGTCCAAGGTGGCCTGGCGCAACCTGACCGGCGGGATCGTCGCCCTGCACCGGGCCTACAAGGTCTGACCTGCCTGTGTGGCCGGTCGCGCGGGCGAGTCGCGCGGCCGGCCGCGGCGCCGTCCGCAGCTCATAGACTCGTCCAAGCCCAGCCGTGCCGGCCCCCACCGGCCGGCCGACCCCCCCAGCAGGAGTGTGCCCACCGTGTCCGAGACCGCTGTTGACCTGAGCGCAGGCGTTGTGGAGAGCACCGCGGACGTCATCGTGGTCGGCGCCGGCCCGGCCGGGTCCACCACCGCCTACCACCTCGCGCAGGCGGGCCTGGACGTGCTGCTGCTGGAGAAGACCAGCTTCCCCCGGGAGAAGGTCTGCGGAGACGGTCTCACCCCGCGGGCCACCAAGCAGTTGGTGGACATGGGCATCGACGTGTCCACCGAGGACGGCTGGCTGCACAACAAGGGCCTGCGGATCATCGGCGGCGGGGTCCGGCTGGAGCTGGACTGGCCCGAGCTGTCGGCCTTCCCGGACTACGGCCTGGTCCGCAAGCGGGCCGACTTCGACGAGCTGCTCGCCCGTCAGGCCGAGAAGGCCGGGGCCCGGCTCTACGAGCGCTGCAACGTCAGCGGCCCGGTGCTGGACGAGCGGACCGGCCGGATCGTCGGGGTCACCGCCAGGCTCGGCGACGAGAAGCGCCCGGTGACCTTCCGCGCCCCGCTGGTCGTGGCCGCCGACGGCAACTCCACCCGGCTGTCGCTCGCGATGGGTCTGCACCGCAGGGAGGACCGCCCGATGGGCGTCGCCTACCGCACCTACTTCACCTCCCCGCGCCACGACGACGACTACCTGGAGTCCTGGCTGGAGCTGTGGGACACCCGCGGCGGGGAGCGCAAGCTGCTGCCCGGCTACGGCTGGGTCTTCGGCATGGGCGACGGCACCTCCAACGTCGGCCTCGGCATCCTCAACTCCTCGCCGGCCTTCGGCGAGCTGGACTGGCGCGAGGTCCTGAAGGCCTGGTGCGCCAGCATGCCGGAGGAGTGGGGCTACACCCCGGAGAACATGACCGACCCGATCCGGGGGGCCGCGCTGCCGATGGCCTTCAACCGGCAGCCGCACTACACCCGCGGCCTGCTGCTGGTCGGCGACGCGGGCGGCATGGTCAACCCGTTCAACGGCGAGGGCATCGCCTACGCGATGGAATCCGGCCAGATCGCCGCCGGGGTCATCGTCCAGGCCCTCGCGCGGGTGACCGACGGAGGCCGGGAGCGCGCGCTGCAGGCCTACCCGCGCATCCTCAAGGACGTCTACGGCGGCTACTACACGCTCGGCCGGGCCTTCGTGAAGCTCATCGGCAACCCGAAGGTCATGCAGCTCGCCACCCAGCGCGGGCTGACCCACCCGATGCTGATGAAGTTCGTGCTCAAGCTCCTCGCCAACCTCACCGACCCGCAGGGCGGCGACGCCATGGACCGCATCATCAACGGCCTGGCCAAGGTGGCGCCGAACGCCTGACCAACGGGGCCGCCAGCGGTCGGGCGCTCGCTCCCGCCGGCGGCCGGGTCAGCGGTCCGGCGGCCCCGGTCGGTTCACCGGCGGCCGGGTCAGCGGTCCAGGTTGCGGCTGGCCGCGGAGCGCTGCTCGACGTAGGCGAGGCGGTCGGCGAACACCTGGGCGGCGTCCGGGGTGAGCGTGCGCAGCGCGACCAGCGCGGAGAAGACGACGTCGCACAGCTCGTGCTGGACGTCCTCCCAGCTGTGGGTGACCCCCTTGCGCGGGTTCTGGCCGGTGGCGCCGATCACGGCGGCACTGACCTCGCCGACCTCCTCGGAGAGCTTGAGGATGCGGGCGAGCCGCTCCTCCTGCGGGGGGAGCGGGCTCTCCTCGTCGAGCCAGGCGACCAGGTGGTCGACGCTTTCCCAGATCCTGCTGTCCATGCGGTGCTGCTCCCGTGCGGTGTCCGCGGCCTGCCGGGGTGGCCGGTCGGGTGGCCGGATTCGTGCGGCCGTTCGGTGGCCGCCGACGTTCTGCTCCACCGTACGGGAGTTCACCGGATGGCTCAGCGGGCGGAGATCTTCACGTTGCGGATGTTCACGGGCAGGGTGGGGAAGCCGTCACCGGGGTTGTTCTGGTCGTCCTCACCTCCGGCCGCGATCTTCTGCAGCACGTCCAGGCCGTCGGTGACCCGGCCGAACGGGGTGTAGGCGGGGGAGAGCTTGGTGTCCTTCCAGACGAAGAAGAACTGGCTGCCATTGGTGTTGGGCCCCGCGTTGGCCATGGCGACCGTGCCGGCCGGGTAGGTGGCGCCCTCCAGGTTCTCGTCGGGGAAGGAGTAGCCCGGGCCGCCGCTGCCGGTTCCGGTCGGGTCCCCGCACTGCAGGACGTAGAGCCGCTGGGTGGTCAGCCGGTGGCAGTGGCTGCGGTCGAAGTAGTCGCGTTCGGCGAGGAAGCGGAACGAGAAGGTCGTGCAGGGGGCCTTGTCGGTGAGCGCCTGGAATGTGATCGAGCCCTGGGAGGTCTTCAGGGTCGCTTTGTACGGCTTGGCGGCCTTCCGGGCGTCGAAGACCGGGATGCCCTTGAAGTTGTCGGCCGGGACGGCCGGCGTGTAGGTGCAGGTGGTGCTGGCCGCGCCAGCGCCGGTCGACGGGGTGTCCGCGACGGCGGTGCCGGTGCTCGCGACGAGCGGGAGGACGGTGGCGGCGGCGAACAACGCCCAGTGCTTGCGCCTCATGTGACGGGCCTTCCGGTGGGTGGGGGACGGCTGCGTTGGCATGGCGACATCATTCACGGCGGGGTGGGGATCCGGTAGGGGGCGGAAAGCCGTTGATCGTGAGCGGTCGGGTGCGCGAGGATGGCGGGCCCCGCTCCGCCCCGCTCAGTGATCCGTCCGACGACGTGCGCGACTCTCGTGTGCCGGTCCGGCACCTTCGAGGCCTCGGGCCTCGAACGCTTCGAGAGGCTTCGCCGTGCGTGCTCCGTCCTCCGCTCTGTTGCGTGATCTGCCGGTGCTGCTGGTGGCGGTGGTGTGGGGATCGAGCTTCCTGGCGGTGCAGCGGGTGGCCGAACCGGGCACGGTGGTGGCGATGCTGGTGCTGCGGTTCGGTCTGGTGCTGCCCGTCCTGGGGCCGGCGGCCTGGCGCTCGCTGCGACGGCTGCGGCGCGCCGAGTGGCTGGGCGGGGCCGGGCTGGGACTGGTGCTCGGTGGGATCTTCCTCCTTGAGACGTTCGGCGCGGTGCACACCTCGGCGACCAACGCGGGCCTGATCATCAGCCTCACGATCGTGTTCACCCCGCTCGCGGAGAGTGCGTTGGCCCGGACGCCGCTGCCGCGCTCCTTCCTCGCGGCGGCCGGTCTGGCGGTGGTGGGCATCGCGCTGCTCACCGGGGACGGCGGCCTGCGGGCCCCGGCCTCGGGGGACCTGCTGATGCTCGGCGCCGCCGTCGTGCGGACGGTCAACGTGCTGGCCACCGCCCGGGTCCGGGCGATCCGGGAGAGCGACACGCTGGCCGTCACCTGGGTCCAGCTCGCGGCCGCGACGTTGGTGTTCGCCGCCGTCGCGCCGTTCGCCGGCCCGTTGCCCTGGACGGTCGCGGCCGCCTATGGGCCGGCCCAGTGGGGTTGGCTGCTGCATCTGGCCCTGCTCTGCACGCTGTTCGCGTTCTTCGTGCAGATGCGGGCCGTCCGCACCACCTCGCCCTCACGGGTCAGCCTGCTGCTGGGCACCGAACCGCTCTGGGCCGCGGTGTTCGGCATCACCCTGGCGGACAACCACCTCGGGCCGTCGGCCCTGCTGGGTGGCGCCCTCGTCCTGGTCGGCACCGAGTGGGGGCGGCGGACCGCCTTGGCGCCGCGGCCGGAGGCGGTACCGGCGGAGCGGGAGCCGACGGCGGTGTGACGGTCGGGCGCGGTGCTCACCGGCGCCGCCCCAGGGTGCGGCGGGCGTAGGCGAAGGTGACCGCGGCGAGCAGCGGACCCCAGGCGACCAGCGGCAGGTAGCAGAGGGTCATGATCACCCCGGCGAGGCCCCGCGGAGCACCGGGACCGCTCATCGCCGAGGCCCAGCCGCCGAACAGCGCCGACATGCCCATCGCGGTCAGGGCGGTGGAGCCGAGGGCCGCCGGGACGATCGCGGCCCACGGCCGGACGGCCCGGCCGCCGATCAGCGGGATCCGGCGCGGGAGCACCTCGCCCCAGGGACGGACCAGCCCCAGGGTGAGGAAGGCCAGCAGCTCGGCCAGCCCGCTGAGCGCGAGGACGTACACGGTGCCCCAGCCCGGGACGTAGGGGTCGAAGGCCGCGGCCAGCTCCCCGCTGAAGCCGACCGGGATCCCCACCCCGAGGGCGAGCCGCCAGAGTCCGGACGGGACGGTCGTCCAGACGGTGGCGAGGGCGGCCCGCTCGGCCCAGCGCGGGGTGCCGGCGGGGCGGACGGCGCGGGTTGTGCGGGCAGCGCGGGCAGTGCGGGCGGCGAGGCCGGCGGCGGTGGCCGGTGCGGTGGGTGCGGCGGGTGCGGTGGCGGACATGGTGGCGGACTCCCCTCCGGGACCGGCCGCGGCGGCCGGTCCGACGGGATCAAGAGTGGCCGCCGGAGGGGGCCTTCCATCAGTGCCGATCGGGCTGTCCTGGCTGCTCGGAACGGGTGCGGAAATGTGCCGATCGGCACAGGCGGAGCGCTCGGGCGATCCGTAGGCTTCCCGGCAGGAAGGAGGCGACGATGAGTCAGATGCTTTCGCTTGCCGCCCCGGTGGCGGTCCTCTACGGGTGGTTGCTGCGCTCCCGGTTCGGAGTGGCGGCGGTGGCCGGTGCGGCCGGTGCGGTGTCGGCCGGGGCATCGGCCGGCGTCTGGGCCGCCGGGCGGTGGACCGAGGCCGATCGCTGGCCGGCCCTGGTCGGTCTGCTCGAACTCGCCCTGCTGCTGCTCCTGGTGGTCGTGGCGTTGCGGGCCGAGGGCGGTCGGCGCGGGGCGGTGGCGGTCTGGACGGTCGGTGGCGCGGTCGCGCTCTGGCCCTCCCGGTTCCAGGCGATCGAGGGCCCGCAGGACGCGCTGACGCTCTTCGGGTTCGGCTCGGCCTTCGCGCTGCCGGCGGTCCTGGTCGGGCTCTACCTGCGCGGGCTGGACGAGGCCCGGCGCCGCTCGGTGTCCGCCGCGCGCCGCTCCCAGCGGCTCGAACTCGCCCACGACCTGCACGACTTCGTCGCCCATGACGTCAGCGGGATGGTCGCCCAGGCGCAGGCGGGCATGGTGCTGGCGGCCTCCGACCCGGTGCGGGCGGCCGCTCTGTTCGAGCGGATAGAGCAGGCCGGGCTGCAGGCCCTGGCCTCGCTCGACCGGACGGTCCGGCTGCTGCGCAGCGAGGACACCGACGGTCCGGAGCGCGGTCCGCAGCCCGGCCTGGCCGAACTCACCGAACTCACCGAGCGGTTCGCGGACTCGGGCGGAGTGACGGTGCGGCTGGACGCCCCCGCGGAGGAGCCGGGGGTGCCCCGGGAGGTGGCGGCCACCGCCTACCGGGTCGTGGTGGAGGCCCTGACCAATGTGCGGCGGCACGCGCCCGCCGCCCGTGTGGTCGAGGTCCGGGTGCGCCGGGAGGGGCGGCGGCTGTCGGTGCGGGTACGGGACGACGGCGGTGTGGCGGCGCAGCCGTCCGGGCCGCGCCGGGGAGGCAGTGGGCTGGCGGGGCTGGCCGCCCGGGTGGAGGCGCTCGGCGGCACGCTCGCCGCCGGCCGGGAGGGTGGCGGCTGGCAGGTGGCGGTGACCATGCCGCTGAAGGCGTGGTGACGGGCCCGGCGGTCTGCGCCGGGGGAGCGGCGCGAACGGAACGACCAACGCGAAGAGAACGACCAACGCGAACGGAACGAATGACGGGAACGGCAAGAACGGCGCCGGGACCGTACCGGCAGAAGGACGGAGGCGTGGGCCGATGACGATCAGGGTGCTTCTCGCCGACGACGACGAGGCGATCCGCAGCGCGTACCGGATCATCCTCGACGCCCAGCCGGACATCGAGGTGGTGAACGAGGCCGCGGACGGCGAGGCGGCGGTCGCCCTGGCCCAGCGGCTCCGGCCGGACGTCATCCTCGCCGACATCCGGATGCCCCGGCTGGACGGGCTGGAGCTGACCAGGCGCCTGGGTGGGGAGTTCCGGGTGGTCGTGGTGACCACCTTCGACCTGGACGAGTATGTGCACGAGGCGATCCGCGCGGGTGCGGCGGGTTTCCTGCTCAAGCGCTCGGGACCGGCGCTGCTGGCGGAGGCGGTGCGGTCCGCCGTCGCGGGGGACGCGTTGATCAGTCCGCAGATCACCGTCCGGCTGCTCCGTCGACTGTCGAGCGGCACACCGCAGCGGCCGGCGGCCGGCGGGAGAGCGGAGCGTCCGCAGGTCGGCCCGGTCGAGGAACTCACGGCACGGGAGAAGGAGATCGCGCGTCTGGTCGCGGACGGCGCGACCAATGCGGAGATCGCGGCGGAGCTGTTCATCAGCGCCGGAACGGTGAAGAACCACCTGGCCTCGGTCCAGCGGAAGCTCGGTGCCCGGAACCGGGTGGGCATCGCCGCCTGGGCGTGGGAGAGCGGGGCCTGAGCACGGCTCGCGCGCTTGTGAACGAAGGGTCAAGCGGGCGTTCGCGGAGCCGCCACCCCTGCGGGTGAGACGCTATAACACGTCAACATGACGCCCGGAAATTTGCTCTCGGCGATGCATAGTTGATATAGGCGTGCGGCTCTGACCAGCCGCTTCGCAGATAAAAGCGACAGCTTGTGACCATTTGACTTCTTTGCGTTGACAAATATCGTCATGCTCACCTTCGCCATCATTCGCGAGGTGTCGTAGATCACAAAGATCGCCCTGAACTGCGTGTCGCAGATCACAAGCCCACGGGCATAGGATGCGCTCGTTCCAGGCTTTGTGAACTGCCTCACATGGGGTGGATCCGGGAACTGGAGCGCCGGGTTCACCCCAGTGTGACCCGTCGGTTCCGATCTGCAGTCAAGGACGACTGGACGGAGGGAGCGGGGGCTATGAATGCCTACGCGCCGATCCTCGTACTCGGTGCCATCGCGGCGGCGTTCGCGGTCGGCTCCGTCGTGATGGCCTCACTGACCGGCCCCAAGCGCTACAACCGGGCCAAGCTGGAGGCGTACGAGTGCGGCATCGAGCCGACCCCGCAGCCCGTGGGCGGCGGTCGGTTCCCGATCAAGTACTACCTGACGGCGATGCTCTTCATCGTCTTCGACATCGAGATCGTCTTCCTCTACCCGTGGGCCGTGAGCTTCGACGCCCTGGGGATTTTCGGGCTGGTCGAGATGCTCCTGTTCATCGCCACCGTCTTCGTCGCCTACGCCTACGTCTGGCGCCGCGGCGGTCTGGAGTGGGACTGACCGCTGACTTTGTGAACGTGCGGACAAGCCAACGGACTTGAGGGCATTGAGAGGGATCTGATGGGAATCGAGGAGAAGCTGCCGAGCGGCTTTCTGCTCACGACCGTGGAGACGGCCGCCGGCTGGGTGCGCAAGGCGTCGCTCTTCCCGGCCACCTTCGGGCTGGCCTGCTGCGCGATCGAGATGATGACCACCGGCGCGGGCCGCTACGACCTGGCCAGGTTCGGCATGGAGGTGTTCCGGGGCTCCCCCCGGCAGGCCGACCTGATGATCGTGGCCGGTCGGGTGAGCCAGAAGATGGCGCCCGTGTTGCGCCAGGTCTACGACCAGATGGCCAATCCGAAGTGGGTCATCTCCATGGGCGTCTGCGCCTCCTCGGGCGGGATGTTCAACAACTACGCGATCGTGCAGGGCGTCGACCACATCGTCCCGGTGGACATCTACCTGCCCGGCTGTCCGCCCCGCCCGGAGATGCTGATGGACGCGATCCTGAAGCTGCACGACAAGATCCAGCACGAGCCGCTCGGCGCGAACAAGCGCCGCGCCGAGGAGTTGGGCGAGGCGCTCGCGCTGCAGGCGACCCCGGTGAGCGAGATGCGGGGGCTGCTGCGATGAACGACCAGGTACCCGAGACCCGCCGCGAGCAGCCGCACCGCGAGATCCCGGTCGAGGTGGTCGGCCGCCGGCAGGGCATGTTCGGCGCCCAGGGCACCGGCGACACCTCCGGCTTCGGCGGGCTGGTCGCCCCGATCGCCCTGCCCTCGGCCAGCGAGCGCCCCTACGGCGGCTGGTTCGACGAGGTCGCCGACGAGCTGGAGGGCGCCCTGGAGGAACAGGGCCTCGACCCCGCGGAGGTGATCGAGAAGACCGTCGTCGACCACGCCGAACTCACCTTCCACATCGCCCGCGAGCACCTGCTGCGCACCGCCCGCACCCTGCGCGACGACCCGGCGCTCCGCTTCGAGCTCTGCCTCGGGGTGAGCGGAGTGCACTACCCGGGCGACCAGGGCCGCGAACTGCACGCGGTCTACCACCTGCGCTCGATCACCCACGGCCGGCTGATCCGGCTGGAGGTCACCGCGCCGGACGCCGACCCGCGCGTCCCGTCGGTGGTCAGCGTCTACCCGACCAACGACTGGCACGAGCGCGAGGCCTACGACTTCTTCGGCCTGGTCTTCGAGGGCCACCCGGCGCTCACCCGGATCATGATGCCGGACGACTGGCTGGGTCACCCGCAGCGCAAGGACTACCCGCTCGGCGGCATCCCCGTCGAGTACAAGGGCGCCCAGATCCCGGCGCCCGACCAGCGGAGGTCGTACAGCTGATGAACACCCAGCACTACGAGGAGACGCACCGGGACGGCACCGCCGAGGCGGGTGCCCGGGACACCACCGAGGGCCGGGTCTTCACGGTCACCGGCGGCGACTGGGGCGAGGTGGTCGAGGCCGTCGGCCGGGCCGACGACGAGCGCATCATCGTCAACATGGGCCCCCAGCACCCCTCCACCCACGGGGTGTTGCGGCTGATCCTGGAGATCGACGGCGAGACGGTGACGGAAGCCCGCTGCGGCATCGGCTACCTGCACACCGGCATCGAGAAGAACATGGAGTTCCGCAGCTGGGTCCAGGGCACCACCTTCGTGACCCGCATGGACTACCTGACCCCGCTGTTCAACGAGACCGCCTACTGCCTGGCGGTCGAGAAGCTGCTCGGCATCACCGACGACGTCCCCGAGCGGGCCAACGTCATCCGGGTACTGATGATGGAGCTCAACCGGATCGCCTCCCACCTGGTCTGCCTGGCCACCGGCGGCATGGAGATCGGCTCCACCACCCTGATGATCTACGGCTTCCGCGACCGCGAGCTGATCCTGGACGTCTTCGAACTGGTCACCGGCCTGCGGATGAACCACGCGTACGTCCGCCCCGGCGGCCTCGCCCAGGACCTCCCGCCCGGCGCGGTCGACCAGATCCGCGAGGCCGTGAAGACCATCCGCTCCCGGATGCACGAGTACGACAAGCTCGCCACCGGCAACCCGGTGTTCAAGGCCCGCCTGGTCGACGTCGGCTTCCTCGACCTGCCCGGCTGCCTCGCCCTCGGCGCCACCGGCCCGATCCTGCGCGCCACCGGCCTGCCGCACGACCTGCGCAAGACCGACCCGTACTGCGGCTACGAGAACTACGACTTCGAGGTCGCGATCGCCGACAGCGCCGACTCCTACGGCCGCTTCCTGATCCGCCTGGAGGAGATGAAGCAGTCGCTGCGGATCGTCGAGCAGTGTCTGGACCGGCTGCGCCCCGGCCCGGTCATGGTGGCCGACAAGAAGATCGCCTGGCCGGCCCAACTCGCCGTCGGCCCGGACGGGATGGGCAACTCCCTCGACCACATCCGGAAGATCATGGGCACCTCGATGGAGGCCCTGATCCACCACTTCAAGCTGGTCACCGAGGGCTTCCGGGTCCCGGTCGGCCAGGCCTACGCGGCGGTCGAGTCGCCCAAGGGCGAGCTGGGCGTGCACGTGGTCAGCGACGGCGGGACCCGCCCGTACCGGGTCCACTTCCGGGACCCGTCGTTCACCAATCTGCAGTCGATGGCGGCGATGTGCGAGGGCGGCCAGGTGGCCGACGTCATCGTCGCGGTGGCCGGGATCGACCCGGTGATGGGAGGCGTGGACCGGTGACAGACGTCCAACTGGGGATGCCGGCACTGCCGGCCAGGCCGTACCCCGAGGAGGTGCACGCCCGGCTGGCCGCCGACGCCGCGGAGCTGATCGGCCGCTACCCGGTGGCCCGGTCCGCCCTGCTGCCGCTGCTGCACCTGGTGCAGGCCGAGGAGGGCTTCGTCAGCCCGACCGGCATCCGGTTCTGCGCCGAGCAGCTCGACCTGACCACCGCCGAGGTCACCGCCGTCGCCACCTTCTACACCATGTACCGGCGCCGGCCCGCCGGCGAGTACCACGTCGGGGTCTGCACCAACACCCTGTGCGCGGTGCTCGGCGGCGACCAGATCTTCGCCGAGCTCCAGGAGCACCTCGGGATCGCGAACAACGAGACCACCGAGGACGGCCGGATCTCGATCGAGCACATCGAGTGCAACGCGGCCTGCGACTACGCACCCGTGGTGATGGTCAACTGGGAGTTCTTCGACAACCAGACGCCGGAGAGCGCCAAGCGGCTGGTCGACGACCTGCGCGCGGGCCGGGAGGCCGTTCCCACCCGCGGCGCCCGGCTCTGCTCCTTCAAGGAGACCGCCCGGATCCTGGCCGGCTTCCCCGACGAGCGCCCCGGCGCCGTCGACGAGTCGGGCGCCGGCGGCGCCCCCTCGCTGGCCGGCCTGCGGCTGGCCCGCGGCGAGGCCCTGCCCGGCACCGGTGGCACCCGCGTCGTCTCCCCCCGCCACGAGGGCACCGGCCAGGAAGGGAGTGAAGCGTGATGACCTCCGCCGAGCCGGCCGAGAAGCTGCTCACCCCCGTACTGTCCGCCTCCTGGGACGACACCCGGCCCTGGAGCCTGGCCACCTACCGCCGCCACGCCGGGTACGAGGGCCTGCGCACCGCCCTCGCCATGCCCCCGGACGACGTGATCGCCCTGGTCAAGGACGCCGGACTGCGCGGCCGCGGCGGCGCGGGCTTCCCCACCGGCATGAAGTGGCAGTTCATCCCGCAGAACGACGGCAAGCCGCACTACCTGGTGGTCAACGCGGACGAGTCCGAGCCGGGCACCTGCAAGGACATCCCGCTGCTGTTCGCCAACCCGCACTCGCTGATCGAGGGCATGATCATCGCGTCCTACGCGATCCGCTGCGACCACGCCTTCATCTACCTGCGCGGCGAGGTCGTCCCGGTGCTGCGCCGGCTCCAGGCGGCCGTGGCCGAGGCCTACGAGGCCGGGCTGCTCGGCCGGGACATCCTCGGCTCCGGCCTCGACCTGGACATCACCGTGCACGCCGGCGCCGGCGCGTACATCTGCGGCGAGGAGACGGCTCTGCTCGACTCGCTGGAGGGGCGCCGCGGCCAGCCGAGGCTGCGCCCGCCGTTCCCGGCCATCGCCGGCCTCTACGCCTGCCCGACCGTGGTCAACAACGTCGAGTCGATCGCCTCGGTGCCGCCGATCCTGGCCCGAGGCAAGGCCTGGTTCAAGGGCCTGGGCACCGAGAAGTCCCCCGGCTTCACGCTCTACTCGCTCTCCGGCCACGTCACCAACCCCGGCCAGTACGAGGCCCCGCTCGGCATCACGCTGCGCCAGCTGCTCGACATCAGCGGCGGCATCCGCCCCGGCCACCGGCTCAAGTTCTGGACCCCGGGCGGCTCCTCCACCCCGATGTTCACCGACCAGCACCTCGACGTTCCGCTCGACTACGAGGGCGTCGGCGCGGCCGGCTCGATGCTCGGCACCAAGGCCCTGCAGGTCTTCGACGAGACGACCTGCGTGGTGCGCGCGGTCACCCGCTGGACGGAGTTCTACGCCCACGAGTCCTGCGGCAAGTGCACCCCCTGCCGCGAGGGCACCTACTGGCTGGTCCAGCTGCTCAAGCGGATCGAGGCCGGCCAGGGCGCCGAGGGCGACCTGGAGAAGCTCCTCGACATCGCCGACAACATCAACGGCAAGTCCTTCTGCGCCCTGGGCGACGGCGCGGCCAGCCCGATCGTCTCCTCGCTCCAGCACTTCCGGGCCGAGTACGAGCAGCACCTCGCGGAGCGCCGCTGCCCGTTCGACCCGGCCGCCTCCACCGTCTGGGCCGACGGCCCCCGCCCCGGCCACCAGTCCGCCACCGAAAGGGAGGTGCACGCGTGACGATCACAGAACCGTCCACCTCCCAGGGCGGCCAGGCCGCGGTCGAGCTGGTCACGCTCACCATCGACGGCGTCGAAGTGCGGGTCCCCAAGGGGACCCTGGTGATCCGGGCCGCCGAGCAGATCGGCACCCAGGTCCCGCGCTTCTGCGACCACCCGTTGCTCGACCCGGCCGGCGCCTGCCGGCAGTGCATCGTCGAGATCGAGGGCCAGCGCAAGCCGGTCGCCTCCTGCACCATCCCGGTCGCCGAGGGCATGGTGGTCCGCACCCAGCTCAGCTCGCCGGTCGCCGAGAAGGCCCAGCGCGGTGTGATGGAGCTGCTGCTGATCAACCACCCGCTGGACTGCCCGGTCTGCGACAAGGGCGGCGAGTGCCCGCTGCAGAACCAGGCGATGTCCACCGGCGACGCGGACTCCCGCTTCGAGGGGATGAAGCGCACCTACGAGAAGCCGGTGCCGATCAGCAGCCAGGTGCTGCTGGACCGGGAGCGCTGCGTGCTCTGCGCCCGCTGCACCCGGTTCTCCCAGCAGATCGCCGGGGACCCGTTCATCGACCTGGTCGAGCGCGGCGCCCTGCAGCAGGTCGGCACCGGCGAGGGCGACGACTTCGAGTCGTACTTCTCCGGCAACACCATCCAGATCTGCCCGGTCGGCGCCCTCACCTCGGCGGCCTACCGCTTCCGCTCCCGCCCGTTCGACCTGGTCTCCTCGCCGAGCGTCTGCGAGCACTGCTCCTCCGGCTGCGCCCAGCGCACCGACCACCGGCGCGGCAAGGTGCTGCGCCGGCTGGCCGGCGAGGACCCGGCGGTCAACGAGGAGTGGAACTGCGACAAGGGCCGGTTCGCGTTCCGCTACGCCCAGCAGCGCGACCGGATCACCGCCCCGCTGGTCCGCCGGGACGGCGAACTCGTCGCCGCCTCCTGGCCGGAGGCGCTGGCCCGGGCCGCCGAGGGACTGCGCGAGGCCCGCACCGGCGTGCTCACCGGCGGCCGGGTCACCGTCGAGGACGCCTACGCCTACGCCAAGTTCGCCCGGGTGGTGCTCGGCACCAACGACGTGGACTTCCGGGCCCGCCCGCACAGCGCCGAGGAGGCGGACTTCCTGGCCGCCGCGGTCGCCGGGCAGGGCGTGGACGTCAGCGGCGAGGGCGTGACCTACCAGGACCTGGAGGCCGCGCCGGTGGCGCTGCTGGTGGCCCTGGAGCCGGAGGAGGAGTCGCCGATCGTCTTCCTGCGGCTGCGCAAGGCCAACCGCAACCGCGGGCTGCCGGTCTTCTCGGTCGCCGCGCACGCCTCCCGCGGCCTGGCCAAGCTGCACGGATCGCTGCTGCCCGCCGCCCCCGGCACCGAGGCCGAGTGGCTGGCCGCGCTCGCCGCCGACGAGCCGCTCAACGACGAGGCCGGCCGCGCCGCCGAACTGCTGCGCACCCCCGGCGCGGTGATCCTGGTCGGGGAGCGGGCGTCCGCCGCCCCCGGCGCGCTCACCGCCGCGCTGCGCCTCGCGCACGCCACGGGCGCCCGGCTCGCCTGGATTTCGCGGCGGGCCGGCGAGCGCGGCGCGGTCGAGGCGGGCGCGCTGCCCGGCCTGCTGCCGGGCGGCCGCCCGGTCACCGCTCCGGCCGCCCGGGCCGAGGCCGCCGCAGCCTGGGGCGTGCCCGGACTGCCCGAGGGGACCGGCCGGGACACCGCGGGGATCCTGGCCGCCGCCGCCCGCGGCGAACTCGACGCGCTGCTGGTCGGCGGCCTCGACCCGGAGGACCTGCCCGACCCGGCGGCGGCCGAGGAGGCGCTGGCGGCCGTCCCGTTCGTGGTCTCGCTGGAGCTGCGCCCGTCCGCCGTCACCGCCCGCGCCGACGTGGTGCTGCCGGTGGCCGCGGTCGCCGAGAAGGCCGGCACCTTCCTGGACTGGGAGGGCCGGGTGCGGATGTTCGAGGCCGCGCTCAAGCCGGACCAGCAGATGGGCCGTCATCTGCACCCGGACCTGCGGGTGCTGAACATGCTCGCCGACGCGCTGGGCCACCGGCTCGGCCTGCCCGACGTCCGCGCCGCCCGGCTGGAGCTGGACCGGTTCACGCCCTGGACCGGCGCGCGCCCGGCCGCCCCGGCCGCCCACCCCGGTGTGCTGCCCCGCCCGGCCACCGGCCAGGCGGTGCTGGCCGGTTGGCGCCTGCTGCTCGATCGCGGCTCGCTCCAGCAGGGCGATCCGCACCTGGCCGGCACCCGGCACCGCGCCGTCGCCCGGATCTCGCCGACCACCGCCGAGGAGATCGACGCGGTGGGAGCCCCCGCGCTGCGGCTGACCGGCCCGTCCGGCTCGGTCACCCTGCCGCTGGAGATCGGCAAGGAGATGCCGGACCGCACGGTCTGGATCCCGCTCAACTCCACCCCGGGCGGTGCCCACCGCACGCTCGGCACCACCACCGGCCACCTGGTCACCATCGCCCCGGCGCAGGGCGTCGAGTCCGACGAGGAGGAGAAGTGAACCCCACCGCGCACCCGCTCGCCGGGTACGACCTCGCCGTGTACGAGACGCTCGGGTTCTTCGGCCGCGACCCCTGGTGGCTGGTCCTGCTCAAGGCGGTGTTCTGCTTCGCCTTCCTGGTCGGCACGGTCCTCGTGGCGATCGTCTGGGAGCGCAAGGTGGTGGCCTGGATGCAGCTACGCATCGGGCCCAACCGGCACGGCCCGTGGGGCATGCTGCAGTCGCTCGCCGACGGCGTGAAGCTGGCGCTCAAGGAAGACCTGGTGGTCAAGGGCGCCGACAAGGCGGTCTACATCCTGGCCCCGATCGTCTGCGCCATCCCGGCGTTCATGGCCTTCGCGGTGATCCCCTTCGGCCCGGCCGGCAACGAGGTGTCGGTGTTCGGCACCCGGACGCCGATGCAGCTGACCGACTTCCCGGTGGCGCTGCTGTACATCCTGGCCACCGCCTCGGTCGGCATCTACGGCATCGTGCTGGCCGGCTGGTCCTCCGGTTCGACCTACCCGCTGCTCGGCGGCCTCCGCTCCTCGGCCCAGATGATCAGCTACGAGATCGCGATGGGCCTGTCCTTCGCGGCGGTGTTCATCTACTCCGGCTCGATGTCCACCTCGGAGATCGTCTCCTCGCAGCAGCCGACCTGGTTCGCGGTGCTGCTGCCGGTGTCGTTCATCGTCTACATCGTGGCGATGGTCGGCGAGACCAACCGCGCGCCGTTCGACCTTCCGGAGGCCGAGGGCGAGCTGGTCGGCGGCTTCAACACCGAGTACTCCTCGCTGAAGTTCGCGATGTTCATGCTGGCCGAGTACGTCAACATGGTCACCGTCTCGGCCGTCGCCTCCACCCTGTTCCTGGGCGGCTGGCGGGCCCCCTGGCCGGTCTCCACCTTCTGGGAGGGCGCCAACCACGGCTGGTGGCCGATGCTCTGGATCACCCTCAAGATCCAGCTGCTGCTGTTCTTCTTCATCTGGCTGCGCGGCACCCTGCCCCGGTTCCGCTACGACCAGTTCATGAAGCTCGGCTGGAAGGTGCTGATCCCGGTCTCGCTGGTCTGGCTGGTGATGGTGGCCGCCGTCCGGGCGCTGCGCAACGAGGGCTACGGGTTCGGCGAGGTGGTGCTCTACGTCGGTGCCCCGGTCGGCGCGCTGCTGCTGCTCGGCCTGCTGCGGGACGTCGTGAAGCGCCGGCCGGAACCCGTGGACGGCGCGCCGAGCGGGGAGTTCGACCCGATGGCCGGCGGCTACCCGGTGCCGCCACTGCCCGGCCAGCAGCTCCCGCAGGTCCCGCGCCGGCCCAGCCGCGCCCCGAAGCAACTCCAGGACGCCCTCAACGGGGCCGACCATTCCGAAGGGAGCTGAACCGAGATGTCGTCCGACCAGAACCGCCGGACCGACCGGCCCGAACGGGCCGAGAAGCCGTCCATCCTCGGACCGGCCGCCGGCTTCGGCGTGACCTTCAAGGCCATGTTCAAGAAGCGGCTCACCGAGCAGTACCCGGAGCAGAAGAAGCCCACCGCCCCGCGCTTCCACGGCCGCCACCAGCTCAACCGGCACCCGGACGGCCTGGAGAAGTGCATCGGCTGCGAGCTGTGCGCCTGGGCCTGCCCGGCCGACGCCATCTACGTCGAGGGCGCGGACAACCGGGAGGAGGAGCGCTACTCGCCCGGTGAGCGGTACGGCGCGGTGTACCAGATCAACTACGCCCGCTGCATCCTGTGCGGCCTGTGCATCGAGGCCTGCCCGACCCGGGCGCTCACCATGACCAACGAGTACGAGCTCGCGGACTCCTCCCGCAAGGACCTCATCTTCACCAAGGAGCAGCTGCTGGTCGGCCTCTCCGAGGGCATGGTCGACACCCCGCACGCGATCTTCCCGGGCGCCGACGAGGGCGCGTACTACCGCGGCGAGATCACCGCGGCGGCGCCGGGCACCGAGCAGCAGGAACGCACCGATCGGGAGAAGGAGGCGCAGTCGTGACCGCCGCCCCCGCCACCCTCGCCGCCGTCACCGGCGCGACCTCCACCGGCGAGGCCGTCCAGTTCTGGGTGCTCGCGGTGATCGCCGTCGGCGGAGCCCTCGGGATGCTGCTGATGAGGAAGGCGGTGCACAGCGCGCTCTGCCTGGCCGCCACCATGCTCGCCCTGGCGGTCTGTTACATGGCCCAGGGCGCGGTGTTCCTGGGCGTGGTGCAGATCGTCGTCTACACCGGCGCGATCATGATGCTCTTCCTGTTCGTGGTGATGCTGGTCGGCGTGACCAGCGCGGACTCGCTGAAGGAACAGCTGAAGGGCCAGCGGTTCGCCGCCGTGGTCTGCGGCCTCGGCTTCGGCGTGCTGCTGGTCGCCGGGATCGCCAACGCCAGGCTGCACACCTTCGCCGGCCTCGGCGAGGCCAACGCCGAGGGCAACGTCCAGGGCCTGGCCCGGCTGATCTTCACCAAGTACGTGTGGGCCTTCGAGGTCACCGGCGCGCTGCTGATCACGGCCGCGATCGGCGCCATGGTGCTGACCCACCGTGAGCACGTGAAGGCCCCGAAGACCCAGCGCGAGCTGGCCGCCCAGCGGGTCGCCGACAACCTGCAGGTCCCGCCGCTGCCCGCGCCCGGCGTCTACGCCCGGCACAACGCGGTGGACATCCCGGGCCTGCTGCCGGACGGCTCGATCGCCGAGGACTCGGTGATGGCGACCCTGCGCGAGCGCGGCCAGATCCGCGACGTCAGCCAGCAGATGCTGGCGCGGATGGCCGAGCTGGAGTCCAGCACCGCCGACTGGCTGGGCCGCCCGCCGTCCGAGCGCCCGCCGGTGACCGGCCCGCGCCAGGCGCTGGAGCCGGTGGCCGCCAACCACAAGGCGCCGGCGAACCGCCCGGCGTCCGACCACGACGAGGAGGGGGCGGAGTGAATCCGGTCAACTACCTCTATCTCTCCGCCCTGTTGTTCACCATCGGCGCCTCCGGCGTGCTGATCCGGCGGAACGCGATCGTCCTGTTCATGTGTGTCGAACTGATGCTCAACGCCTCCAACCTGGCGCTGGTCACCTTCTCCCGGATGCACGGCAACCTGGACGGCCAGATCATCGCGTTCTTCACCATGGTGGTCGCGGCGGCCGAGGTCGTGGTCGGCCTCGCGATCATCGTCTCGATCTTCCGGACCAGGCACTCCGCTTCGGTCGACGACAGCAACCTGATGAAGCTGTAGGCGGAGGGCCTCGGTGAACTCTCTCATTCCGCTGCTGGTCGCGGCCCCGCTGGCCGGCGCCGCCCTGCTGCTGCTCGGTGGCCGGGCCTTCGACCGGTTCGGCCACTGGCTGGCCACCGCGCTCGCCGCACTGTCCTTCGGCTTCGGCCTCGCGCTGTTCTCGTCCATGCTGGGCCGGGACGCCGAGGAACGCGCCGTCACCGAGCACCTGTTCAGCTGGATCCCGGTGAACGGCTTCCAGGCCGACGTCGCCTTCCAGCTCGACCAGCTCTCGATGACCTTCGTCCTGCTGATCACCGGCGTCGGCACGCTCATCCACCTCTACTCGGTGGGCTACATGCAGCACGACGAGCGCCGGCGCCGCTTCTTCGCCTACCTCAACCTCTTCCTGGCGGCCATGCTGCTGCTGGTGGTCGCCGACAACTACCTGCTGCTGTACTTCGGCTGGGAGGGCGTGGGCCTCGCCTCGTACCTGCTGATCGGTTTCTGGCAGCACAAGCCGAGCGCCGCGACGGCCGCCAAGAAGGCGTTCATCGTCAACCGCGTCGGTGACCTGGGCCTGTCCATCGCGATCATGCTGATGTTCGTCGAGTTCGGCTCCTTCGCCTTCGAGCCGGTCTTCGCCACCGCCGGCAGCGCGAGCGAGGGCAAGCTGACCGCGATCGGGCTGATGCTGCTGCTCGCCGCCTGCGGCAAGTCCGCGCAGGTGCCGCTGCAGTCCTGGCTCGGGGACGCGATGGAGGGCCCGACCCCGGTCTCCGCGCTGATCCACGCGGCCACCATGGTCACCGCCGGCGTCTATCTGATCACCCGCTCCGGGGCGATCTTCAACCTGGCGCCGGACGCCCAGACCGCCGTCGTGGTGGTCGGCACGGTCACCCTGCTCTTCGGTGCGATCGTCGGTTGCGCCAAGGACGACATCAAGAAGGCCCTGGCCGGCTCGACCATGTCGCAGATCGGCTACATGATCCTCGCGGCCGGCCTCGGCCCGATCGGCTACGCCTTCGCGATCATGCACCTGGTGACCCACGGCTTCTTCAAGGCCGGGCTGTTCCTCGGCGCCGGGTCGGTCATGCACGGCATGAACGACGAGGTGAACATGCGTCACTACGGCGGCCTGCGCAGGTACATGCCGGTCACCTTCGTGACCTTCGGCCTCGGCTACCTGGCCATCATCGGCTTCCCGGGCCTGTCCGGCTTCTTCTCCAAGGACAAGATCATCGAGGCGGCGTTCGCCAAGGGCGGCACCGAGGGCTGGATCCTCGGCCTGTGCGCGCTGACCGGCGCCGCGGTCACCGCGTTCTACATGACCCGGGTGATGCTCCTGACCTTCTTCGGCGAGAAGCGCTGGCAGCCGGACGCCCAGGGCAACGACCCGCACCCGCACGAGTCGCCGCGGACCATGACGATCCCGATGGTCCTGCTGGCGTTCGGCTCGGTGTTCGCCGGCGGGCTGTTCGCGTTCAACAGCTCCTTCCTCACCTGGCTGGAGCCGGTCACCGGCCACGAGGAGGGGAACTCCCCGCTCGCCCCGCTGGTGGTCACCCTGCTCACCAGTGCCTGCATGGTGCTCGGCGTCGCGCTCTCCTACCTGATGTACGGCCGTTCCGCCGTCCCGGTGGTGCCGCCCTACGGCTCCCCGCTCACCCGGGCCGCCCGCCGCGACCTCCTCCAGGACGACTTCAACCACGCCGTCCTGGTCCGACCCGGCTCGGCGCTCACCGCCGCCCTGGTCTACTTCGACAGCCGCGGCCTGGACGGTTTCGTCAACGGCCTGGCCGCCACCATCGGCGGCGTCTCCAGCCGGCTGCGGCGGATCCAGAACGGCTACGTCCGCACGTACGCGCTCTCCATGTTCGGCGGCACGCTGGTGCTGGTCGCCACGACTCTCCTGATGAGGTCCGTCTGATGCACTCGGATTACACACGTCGTCAGGAGGCCGAGGCATGAGCGTCCTCCTCACCGCCACCTGCGCGGTCCCGGCCGCCGGTGCGGTGGTCACCGCCGCCCTGCCGGCCGGGACCACCGAGGGCCGGCGGCGCACCGCCAAGACCGCGGCACTGGTCTTCTCCGCCGCCACCCTGGCCCTGGCCGGCGCGGTCGCCGTGCGGTTCGACCCGGACGGCGCGCGCTACCAGCTCACCGAGTCCTACAGCTGGATCCGCTCCTTCGGCATCACCTTCGCGCTCGGCGTGGACGGCATCGGCGCCGTGCTCGCCCTGCTCACCGCCGTCCTGGTGCCGGTCGTGCTGCTCGCCTCCTGGCACGACGCCGACCCGGCCGCCCCCGCGCCCGAGGGGACCTTCGAGAACAGGCGCCGCACCCAGGGCTTCTTCGCGCTGGTCCTGGCGGTGGAGGCGATGGTGATCGTCTCCTTCTACGCCACCGACGTCTTCGTCTTCTACGTCTTCTTCGAAGCCATGCTGATCCCGATGTACTTCCTCATCGGCGGCTTCGGCGACCGGGCGGGCGGCCCCGATGCGGCCCGTCAGCGCTCCTACGCGGCGGTCAAGTTCCTGCTGTACAACCTGCTCGGCGGCCTGGTCATGCTGGCCGCCGTGATCGGTCTGTACGTGATCGCGCAGGACCAGGGCCTGGCCACCTTCGACCTGCAGACCCTCACCGGCGCGGTCGCCGACGGCCGGCTGCGGTTCAGCGGCACCGCCGAGAAGGCGCTGTTCCTCGGCTTCTTCTTCGCCTTCGCGGTCAAGGCCCCGCTCTGGCCGCTGCACACCTGGCTGCCGAACGCGATGGGCGAGGCCACCGCCGGCACCGCCGTACTGATCACCGCCGTGGTCGACAAGGTCGGCACCTTCGCGATGCTCCGCTTCTGCCTCGGGCTCTTCCCGGACGCCTCGAAGACCTTCGCCCCGGCGATCCTGGTCCTCTCGGTGATCGGGATCATCTACGGCGCGTTGCTGGCCATCGGTCAGAAGGACATCAAGCGGCTGGTCGCCTACGCCTCGATCTCGCACTTCGGCTTCATCATCATGGGCATCTTCGCGCTGACCAGCCAGGGCCAGAGCGGAGCCACCCTCTACATGGTCAACCACGGCATCTCCACCGCCGCGTGGATGCTGGTGGCCGGATTCCTGATCTCCCGCCGCGGCTCCCGGCTGATCGCCGACTACGGCGGCGTGCAGAAGGTCGCCCCGGTGCTCGCCGGCACCTTCCTCATCGGCGGCCTGGCCACCCTCTCGCTGCCCGGCCTCGCTCCCTTCGTCAGCGAGTTCCTGGTCCTGGTCGGCACCTTCACCCGCTACCCGGCGATCGGCATCGTCGCCACCTTCGGCATCGTGCTGGCCGCGCTGTACGCCCTGCTGCTCTACCAGCGCACCATGACCGGTCCGGTCAAGGAGGGCGTCGGCGCCATCATCGACCTCAAGGTCCGCGAACTCGCGGTGGTGGCACCGCTGATGGCGCTGACCGTGCTGCTCGGGGTCTACCCGAAGCCGCTCACCGACCTGGTCAACCCCGCGGTGAACGCGACCCTCTCGCAGGTCCACCAGACCGATCCGGCACCGGCCCACCCGGTCGCCGCCGACCACGGGTCCGGCCAGGACGGGGCCGCCCGCTCAGGAGGTGAGCACAAGTGAGCAGCACCGGATGGCTCGCCGCCGCCGGCGGCACCCAGAGCATTCCCGTACCGCACATCGAGTACGGGCAGCTCTCGCCGATGCTGGTGGTGTTCGGCGCCGCCGTGACCGGCATCCTGCTGGAGGCCTTCCTGCCCCGGCGGCTGCGGCACTGGGCCCAGGTGGTGACCGCGCTGACCGGTCTGGCCGGCGCCTTCGTGGCCGTCCTGGTGCTCGCCGCCCAGGGCTACGGCACCACCAAGGTCGACGCGGTGGCGATGGGCTCGGTGGCCCTGGACGGTCCGACGCTGTTCCTCCAGGGCGTGATCCTGCTGGTCTCGGTGGTCGCGGTGCTGACCTACGCCGAGCGCCGGCTGGAGCCCAGGGCCGGGGGAGCGCCGGCCGACGCGTTCGCCGCCCAGGCCTCCGCCACGCCCGGGGGCGAGCAGGAGCGCGGCGCGATCCGGGCCGGCTTCACCACCAGCGAGGTCTTCCCGCTCACCATGTTCGCGGTCGGCGGCATGCTGCTCTTCCCGGCGGCCAACGACCTGCTGACCATGTTCGTCGCGCTGGAGGTCTTCTCCCTCCCGCTCTACCTGCTCTGCGCGCTGGCCCGGCGCCGCCGGCTGCTCTCCCAGGAGGCGGCGGTCAAGTACTTCCTGCTCGGGGCCTTCGCCTCGGCGTTCTTCCTGTTCGGCACCGCGCTGCTGTACGGCTTCGCGGGCACCGTGCGGCTCGGCGAGATCGCCGACGTCATCTCCGGCAACGCGCTGCTCACCCCGGCGCTGGTCTCCTCGACCCAGAACGACGCCCTGCTGCTGGTGGGCCTGGCGATGCTGTCGGTCGGCCTGCTCTTCAAGGTCGGCGCGGTGCCGTTCCACGCCTGGACCCCGGACGTCTACCAGGGCGCGCCGACCCCGGTCACCGGTTTCATGGCGGCGGCGACCAAGGTGGCCGCGTTCGGCGCCGTGCTGCGGCTGTTCTACGTGGCCTTCCCGGCGCTGCGGCTGGACTGGCGGCCGGTGCTCTGGGGTGTGGCGATCCTCACCATGGTGGTCGGCGCGGTCCTGGCCGTCACCCAGCAGGACGTCAAGCGGCTGCTCGCCTACTCCTCGATCGCGCACGCCGGCTTCATCCTCACCGGTGTGATCGCCAGCAACCGGCAGGGCGTCGGCTCGGTGCTGTTCTACCTGCTGGCGTACTCCTTCGTGACGCTCGGCGCGTTCGCCGTGGTCACCCTGGTGCGCGACTCCAAGGGCGAGGCCACCCACCTGTCCAGCTGGGCCGGCCTGGGCCGGCGCTCCCCGCTGGTCGCGGCGGTGTTCGCGCTCTTCCTGCTGGCCTTCGCGGGCATCCCGCTGACCTCCGGGTTCACCGGGAAGTTCGCGGTGTTCCAGGCCGCGGCGGCCGGTGGGGCGACCCCACTGGTGATCGTCGGCGTGCTCAGCTCGGCGGTGGCGGCGTTCTTCTACATCCGGGTCATCGTGCTGATGTTCTTCTCCGACCCGCAGCCGGGCGGCCCGACCGTCGCCATCCCGAGCGCCTTCACGGCGACCGCGATCGGCGTCGGCGTCCTGGTGACGCTGGGCCTCGGACTGCTGCCGCAGTACTTCCTGGACCTCGCCTCGAAGGCCGTGTTCTTCGTCGGCTGAGCACCCACGGACCGCGCCCGGACCGCCCGCGGACCGCTCGCGGAACGCGCTCCGACGGCCCGGCCGACCGCCCCGGCGGCGGCCGGGCCGACCGCTCCGACGTCCGTCCGGGTCGCGCCCGCCGCGCGGCCCGGACGCCCCGTTCGGGTATCCGTGCTGGCCAGCGGGGACGCCCCGGGCGCGACAGAGCCGCACGCCCGTGCAGTGATCCACTCGCGACCGGATACCCTGCCTGTATGGCCAGCGGCGGCACTCAGGGACCGGGCCGCTAGATCGACCAGGGACAGAGGAGTGGTCTTCGTGACCGTCGTGGGACCCTTTGGGCTCAGCGTGCAGGACCGCGATCTGACCCGCGACGTCCAGGCCGGGATGGACGCGGTGGAGACCGCGCTCACCGACGCCGTGAAGAGTGACGTCCCGTTCATCACCGTGACCGCCAGCCACCTGATCGAGGCCGGCGGCAAGCGCTTCCGCCCGCTGCTGGTACTGCTCGCCGCCCAGTTCGGCGACGCCGGCGCGCCCGGGGTGGTCCCGGCGGCCGTCGTCGTCGAGCTCACCCACCTGGCCACGCTGTACCACGACGACGTCATGGACGAGGCCCCGGTGAGACGCGGCGCGCCCAGCGCCAACTCGCGCTGGGACAACTCGGTCGCCATCCTGACCGGCGACTTCCTCTTCTCCCGCGCCTCCCAGGTGCTCGCCGACCTCGGCCCGGAGGCCGTCCGGCTGCAGGCCGACGCGTTCGAGCGGCTGGTCACCGGACAGATCCTGGAGACCGCCGGCCCCGGCCCGGAGGACGACCCGCTCGACCACTACCTGAACGTGCTGGCCGGCAAGACCGGCTCGCTGATCGCCGTCTCCTGCCGGATAGGAGCGCTGGCGGCCGGCGCCGAGCCGTGGGTGATCGACATCCTCAGCGCGTTCGGGGAGCGGATCGGCATCGCCTTCCAGCTGGCCGACGACGTACTGGACATCGCCAGCGACGGCCACGAGTCCGGCAAGACCCCCGGCACCGACCTGCGCGAGGGCGTGGAGACCCTGCCGACCCTGCTGCTGCGCCAGATGCCCGCCGACCCGGCCGATCCGGAGGACACCCGGCTGCGCGAGCTGCTCCGCAAGGACCTCGCCGACGACGAGCTGCACGCCGAGGCGCTGCGGCTGCTGCGCCGCCACCCGGCGCTGGAGCACGCCCGCCGGGAGACCCTGCGGCACGCCGAGGAGGCCCGCACCCTGCTGGACCCGCTGCCGGACGGCCCGGCCAAGGAAGCGCTCCAGGCGCTCTGCGACTCGGTGGCCATCCGCACCATGTGACGGTGCGGCGGCCCGGGCCGGGGCGGGCCGGGCGAAATGGCCTCGACGGTCCCGAGGGGCGCGCGGATGGGGGAGACTGACACCCGTCAGCACCGTGTCCGCACCTCCGCCCATCCGGAAGGCCGCCATGCTTCGCGTCGTCATCGCCGAGGACTCCGTACTGCTGCGGGAGGGCCTGACCAGGCTGCTCACCGACCGCGGCCTGGAGGTCGTGGCCGGCGTCGGGGACGGCGAGGCGCTGGTCAAGACGATCCACGATCTGGCCGCCGACGGCGCGCTGCCCGATGTGGTGGTCTCCGACGTGCGGATGCCCCCCACCCACACCGATGAGGGCCTGCGCGCCTGCGTCACCCTGCGCGGCCTGTTCCCGGAGCTCGGCGTGCTGGTGCTGTCGCAGTTCGTCGAGGAGCGCTACGCCTCCGAACTGCTGGCCGGTTCCACCCGTGGCGTGGGCTACCTGCTGAAGGACCGGGTCGCCGAGGTCCGCGAGTTCGTGGACGCGGTGGTCCGGGTGGCCGAGGGCGGCACCGCGCTGGACCCGGAGGTCGTCCAGCAGCTGCTGAGCCGCAGCCGCAAGGGTGATGTGCTGGCCGGGCTGACCCCGCGCGAGCGGGAGGTGCTGGGGCTGATGGCGGAGGGCCGGACCAACACCGCGGTGGCCAAGCAGCTGGTGGTCTCCGAGGGCGCGGTGGAGAAGCACGTCAGCAACATCTTCCTGAAGCTGGGGTTCGCGCAGAGCCCCGGGGACCACCGCCGGGTCCTTGCGGTGCTGACTTATCTGAATTCCTGACCGGCTCGCCGACGGGCCGTTCCAGCGGTGCGTTCGTGTTCGAACCGAATTGTCGCCCCACGGTCCGAAATTGGTCGTCCACGGCGTTTTTCGCGAGCTCGGCGGTGATTTTCCGCCGCATCGGGGAGTTCCGTCCAAGGCAATCCTTACCCGCATAGGATGCGAGAGGTGCACCAGGCGGACGGGGGCACACGGCTCACGCCCGCGGCTGGTGCCCACGAGGAGGTCCGCGGCAGTGACCAGTCAGGTCGATCAGTCAGAAGCAGTGGACGGCTCGGACGGCGACGAGGGCCGCACCGGGCCCGACGGGGGCCGCTCCGGCCCTGCCGCGCCGGTCGGTCCACAGCCCCGGGGCACCAAGCCGATCCGCAGGCTGGACCGGGTGATCATCAGATTCGCCGGGGACTCCGGCGACGGCATGCAGCTCACCGGCGACCGCTTCACCTCGGAGACGGCGTCCTTCGGCAACGACCTCTCCACCCTGCCCAACTTCCCGGCCGAGATCCGCGCTCCCGCCGGAACGCTGCCGGGTGTCTCGTCCTTCCAACTCCACTTCGCCGACCACGACATCCTGACCCCGGGTGACGCGCCCAACGTCCTGGTGGCGATGAACCCGGCCGCCCTCAAGGCCAACCTCCCCGACCTCCCGCGCGGCGCGGAGATCATCGTCAACACCGACGAGTTCACCAAGCGCGCGCTGGCCAAGGTCGGGTACGGCGCGGACCCGCTGGCGGACGGCTCGCTGCAGGGCTACCACCTGCACAAGGTGCCGCTCACCACGCTGACCCTGGAGGCGCTCAAGGAGAGCGGGCTCGCCCGCAAGGACGCCGAGCGCGCCAAGAACATGTTCGCGCTGGGCCTGCTGTCCTGGATGTACCACCGCCCGACCCGCGGCACCGAGTCCTTCCTGCGCACCAAGTTCGCCAAGAAGCCGCAGATCGCCGAGGCCAACATCACCGCCTTCCGGGCCGGCTGGAACTTCGGCGAGACCACCGAGTCCTTCGCGGTGTCCTACGAGGTACCGCCGGCCAAGCTGCCGCCGGGCCGCTACCGCAACATCTCCGGCAACCTGGCGCTGTCCTACGGCCTGATCGCCGCCTCCCGGCGCTCCGGGCTGCCGCTCTACCTGGGCTCCTACCCGATCACCCCGGCCTCGGACATCCTGCACGAGCTGAGCCGGCACAAGAACTTCGGCGTGCGCACCTTCCAGGCCGAGGACGAGATCGCCGGCATCGGCGCGGCGCTCGGCGCGGCCTTCGGCGGCGCGCTCGGCGTGACCACCACCTCCGGCCCCGGCGTGGCGCTCAAGAGCGAGACCATCGGCCTGGCCGTCTCGCTCGAACTCCCGCTGCTGGTGGTGGACATCCAGCGCGGCGGCCCGTCCACCGGCCTGCCGACCAAGACCGAGCAGGCCGACCTGCTGCAGGCGATGTTCGGCCGCAACGGCGAGGCCCCGGTGCCGATCGTGGCCCCGGCCACCCCGGCCGAGTGCTTCGACGCGGCCCTGGAGGCGGCCCGCATCGCGGTCACCTACCGCACCCCGGTCTTCCTGCTCTCGGACGGCTACCTGGCCAACGGCTCGGAGCCCTGGCGGATCCCGGAGGTCGACGAACTGCCCGCGATCGACCCGGACTTCGCGACCGCGCCGAACCGCGAGGACGGCGCGTTCTGGCCGTACCTGCGCGATCCCCAGACGCTGGCCCGGCCGTGGGCGCTGCCCGGCACCCCGGGCCTGGAGCACCGGATCGGCGGCATCGAGAAGCAGGACGGCACCGGCAACATCTCCTACGACCCGGCCAACCACGACTTCATGGTCCGCACCCGGCAGGCCAAGGTGGACGGCATCACGGTGCCCGACACGGCGGTCGACGACCCCGACGGCGAGGCCCGGGTGCTGGTGCTCGGCTGGGGCTCGACGTACGGCCCGATCACCGCGGCGGTCCGCCGGGTCCGGGCGGACGGTGGCCGGATCGCGCAGGCGCACCTGCGCAACCTCAACCCGTTCCCGGCCGATCTCGGCACGGTGCTGCGGAGTTACGACAAGGTCATCGTGCCCGAGATGAACCTCGGCCAGCTGGCGCTGCTGCTGCGCGCCAAGTACCTGGTGGACGCCGAGTCCTACAACCAGGTGCGCGGACTGCCGTTCAAGGCGGCGCAGTTGGCGGACGTGCTGTGGGCGGCGATCGGCACCCTGGACGAGGAGGACAACCGATGAGCGAGAAGTTCCCCTCGTTGAAGCTGGTCCCGAAGGCCGAGGCGCCGCAGAGCGCCAAGGAGTTCAAGACCGACCAGGAGGTGCGTTGGTGTCCCGGCTGCGGTGACTACGCGATCCTGGCCGCGGTGCAGGCGTTCATGCCGGAGCTGGGGATCAGGCGGGAGAACACCGTCTTCGTCTCCGGCATCGGCTGCTCGTCCCGGTTCCCCTACTACATGAACACCTACGGGGTGCACTCGATCCACGGTCGCGCCCCGGCGATCGCCACCGGGCTGGCGACCTCCCGGCGGGACCTCAGCGTCTGGGTGGTGACCGGTGACGGCGACGCGCTGTCGATCGGCGGCAACCATCTGATCCACGCGCTGCGCCGCAATGTGAATCTGAAGATCCTGCTGTTCAACAACCGTATCTACGGCCTGACCAAGGGCCAGTACTCGCCGACCAGTGAGCTCGGGAAGATCACCAAGTCCACCCCGATGGGCTCGCTGGACGCGCCGTTCAACCCGCTCTCGCTGGCCATCGGCGCGGAGGCCACCTTCGTCGCCCGGACCATCGACTCCGACCGTCAGCACCTCCAGTCGGTGCTGCGGGCGGCGGCCGAGCACGAGGGCACCGCGCTGGTCGAGATCTACCAGAACTGCAACATCTTCAACGACGGCGCGTTCGAGGTGCTGAAGGAGGCCGGCACCCGGGACGAGGCGCTGATCCGGCTGGAGCACGGGCAGCCGGTCCGCTTCGGCACGGACGGCGCCCGGGGCGTCTTCCGCGGCGCCGACGGCGAGCTGTTCGTCGACGCCGTCACGGCGGAGAACGAGTCGGCGCTGTTGGTCCACGACGCCCACGCGGCCGGTCCGGCCACGGCGTTCGCGCTCTCCCGGATCGCCGACGCGGACACCCTGCACCACACCCCGATCGGTGTGCTGCGCGACGTCCGGCGCCCGGTGTACGACGAGCTGATGGCCGACCAGCTGGCCACCGCCACCGCCGACCGCGGCCCGGGCGAGCTGGCCGCGCTGCTCGCGGGCGGCGACACCTGGACGGTCGACTGAGTCCGGCCGGCGAGCACGGCGGCGCCCCCGGCCCTTCCCGGCCGGGGGCGCCGCCGTGCGTTCCGGTCCGCGTCTAGCCCAGCCCCGGCAGCGGATCCTGGTCGACCTCGTGGCGGGGGACGCGCTCGGCCGGGTCACGGCACTCGGGGCCGAGGCGGAGGATGCGCGACTCCGGGTCGTGCAGGGGGCGGTGGCAGCGGCGGCAGGTCACCCGGGGGCGGACGGCCTCGGGGGTGGCGGTGCCCGGCAGCGGGTCGGGGTCGGCGGTGGTCATGGTGCCGACCGTACCCGTGGGCCCGGCACGGCCGCCGGGCCGAGGACAGGAGGGGGACGGGCCGGTCTAGCGCCCCCGGGCGTCGTACTCGTCGCGGGCGGCCAGCACGGCCGGGACGCGTTCCTCGGTCCAGTGCGCCAGCTCGGCGACCAGCCGCGAGGCCTCCCGGCCGAGCGGGGTCAGGCTGTAGTCGACCCGGGGCGGGATGACCGGGTGGGCCTCGCGCAGGACGAAGCCGTCGCGCTCCAGCGTCTGCAGCGTCTGGGCGAGCATCTTCTCGCTCACCCCGGTGATCCGGCGGCGCAGCTCGCTGAACCGGTAGCCGCGCTCGTGCAGCGCGCCGAGCACCAGCACGCCCCAGCGGCTGGTGACGTGTTCCAGGACGCCCCGGGACGGGCACATCCGGTCGAAGACGTCGGGCGGGGGCAGCGAGCCGGCCGGGGCGCCGGGGCCGCCGGCCGAGGGCAGCTGGGCCGCGGTGTTCATTACCTGCATATCAGTACCCTACTTTGAAGTGCGTACTTACGAAAGGTTAGTGCCGTCCCTAAGGTGAGTTCCGAAGCCGGAAGTCCAACGGACAGCCACCTCAGGGATCAGGGAGCAGCACCATGTACGTCGTCACCGGAGCCACCGGACAGCTCGGCCGCCTCGTCGTCGAGGGGCTGCTGACCAAGGTCCCCGCGAGTGAGGTGGCGGTGGTCGTCCGCTCCGCGGAGAAGGCCGCCGACCTCGCCGAGCGCGGCGTGACCGTGCGGGTGGCCGACTACGACCGCCCGGAGAGCCTGGCGGGCGCCTTCGCCGCGGGCGACCGGGTGCTGTTCATCTCGGGCAGCGAGATCGGCAGCCGGATGCCGCAGCACACCGCCGTGGTCGAGGCGGCGCGCGCCGTCGGGGTCGCGCTGCTCGCCTACACGAGTGCGCCGGGTGTGGCCACCTTCAAGCTGGCCGACGAGCACAAGGCTACCGAGGCCCTCATCCGCGAGTCCGGGCTGCCCTTCGCCCTGCTGCGCAACGGCTGGTACACCGAGAACTACCTGGGCGACGCGGCCGGCACGGTCGAGCGCGGCGCGGTGGTCGGCAGCGCCGGCGAGGACGGCCGGATCGCCACCGCCCCGCGCCGTGACTACGCCGACGCGGCGGTGGCCGTGCTCATCGGCGAGGGCCACGAGAACGCGGTGTACGAGCTGAGCGGCGACGCCGCCTGGAGCCTGCCGGAGCTGGCCGCCGAGCTGGCCCTCGCCTCGGGCAAGCCGGTCGTGTTCCACCCGGTGACGCCGGAGGAGCACCTGCGGATCCTGGTCGGCGCCGGCCTGCCGGAGGGCTTCGCGGGGATCCTGGTCGACGTCGACGCCGGCATCGCGCGCGGTGAGCTGGCCGGCACCCCGGGCGACCTGGCCCGGCTGATCGGCCGCCCGACCGTCCCGCTGGCGCAGAGCGTGCGGACCGCCCTGGGCGCCTGAGCCCCGGTCCGGCACCCCGTCGTGACATCGCCCGCGGCACCAGCCGCGGGCGATGTCATGACCAAAAACCGAATACGGAGATGACAGGCCCGGCCGTGCCCGCTACCGTCGGCTCGACACTCGCGCGTGCGGAGGGCGGACGGGCCATGCCAGAGACAACCCAGCACGAGGCCGGACGCGGCCTCTGGTACGGCTTCGCGGCCTACGGCATGTGGGGCCTGTTCCCGCTCTTCTGGCCGCTGCTGGAGCCCGGCGCCGCCGACGACATCCTGGCCAACCGGATGGTCTGGTCGCTGGTCGCGGTCGTCCTGCTGCTGATCGTCCAGCGCCACTGGGGCTGGATCCGCCCGCTGCTGCGCCAGCCCCGCCGGCTCGCCATGCTGGGCGCCGCCGCCACCGTGATCTCGGTCAACTGGGGCGTCTACATCTGGGGCGTCAACGCCGGGCACGTGGTGGAGACCAGCCTCGGCTACTTCATCAACCCGCTGGTCACCATCGCCTTCGGCGTGCTGGTGCTCAAGGAGCGGCTGCGCACCGCCCAGTGGGCGGCGGTGGGCATCGGCGTCCTCGCGGTGGCGGTGCTGACCATCGGCTACGGACGGCTGCCGTGGATCGCGCTGACCCTGGCGTTCTCCTTCGCCACCTACGGGCTGCTGAAGAAGACGGTCGGACTGAGCGGGCTGGAGAGCCTGGCCGCCGAGACCGCCTTCCTGTTCCCCTTCGCGCTCGGCTACCTGGTCTACCTGCAGGTCTCCGGCCGCGGCACCTTCGGGCACACCGTGCCCGGCGAGTACGGCTGGGGGCACACCGGGCTGCTGGTGCTCAGCGGCGTGATCACCGCCGTCCCGCTGCTCCTCTTCGGCGCCGCCGCCGTCCGGGTGCCGCTGAGCGTGCTCGGCCTGCTGCAGTACCTGGCGCCGGTGTTCCAGTTCCTGATCGGCATCGCGGTCTTCCACGAGTCGATGCCGCCCGCCCGCTGGGCCGGCTTCGCCCTGGTGTGGGTGGCGCTCGCGCTGCTCACCTGGGACGCGCTGCGGCGGGTCCGGGCCGACCGGGCGGCCGTCCGGGCCCGGACGGCCGCCGCTTCGAGCACCGCTCCCGCCGACGCGGTGCCGGTCAGGCGGTGATGTCCCGCGCGGTGAACCGGGACCACGCCGCCGAGCCGAACACCGCCACGTAGGCGGCCTGCAGCCCGAGGTTCTTCAGCACCCCGTCCCAGTACATCGGCTCCCGCAGCAGATCGCCGAAGGTGAGCCAGTGGTGGGTGAAGAGGAACGGCTGGATCGCGTGCAGCTGCGGGAAGGCGTCCAGGATCTGCACCGTGACCACCAGGCCGACGGTGGCCGCCATCGCCGCGATGCCGCTGCCGGTGAGCGTCGAGACGAACAGGCCGATCGCGACCAGCCCGGCCAGCGAGGCGGCCACCACGGCGGCCACCAGCACCGCCCGCAGCAGCGCCGCGCCCAGGCCGATGGTCTCGCCGGAGATCAGCGTGACGTCGCCGACCGGGAACAGCACCGTCCCGGCGATCACCGCGGAGAGCGCGACGGTCACCGTCGCCGCCAGGCAGAACGCCAGCCCGGCGGTGAACTTGGCGGCCAGCAGCCTGGTCCGCCCGGCCGGCGCCACCAGCAGGTAGCGCAGGGTGCCGGTGGCCGCCTCGCCCGCCACCGAGTCCCCGGCGACCACGCCGACCGTCATCGGCAGGAAGACCGGCAGCGCCACCGCCAGCGCGGTGAACACCAGGAACAGGCCGTTCTGGGTGACCTGGGCGATGAACGCCGGGCCCTCGCCGCCGCGCGCCCCGTCCGTGTTGATCTTGACCACCACGCCGATCAGCACCGGCAGCACCGCCACGATCCCGAGCAGCACGATCGTCCGCATCCGGCGGAAGGTCAGCAGCAGCTCGTTGCGGAACAGCGCCAGGAACCCGGCCGCCGTCTGCGACCGCCGCCCGGGCGCCACGGCCGCGAGGGCCGGCACCGCCTCAGCCCGCGACATCGAAGCCCTCCCCGGTCAGCGCCACGAAGGCGTCCTCCAATGTGCCCCGCTCCACGCCGAAGCCGTGCACCCGGACGTCCGCCGCGACCAGTGCCGCGACCAGCCCGGGCAGCGCGTCCTCGGCCAGCGAGGCGACGTCGCCGTCCACCCGGCCCTCGCCGATCCGGACCTCGGTGACCTTGTGGGCGAGCAGCACCTCACCGGCCCGGTGGGTGTCCGGGGTCCGCACCACCAGCCGGCCGCGGGCCCGGGCGGCCAGCTCGGCGACGGTGCCCTGCACCACCAGCCGGCCGCGCGACATCACCGCGGCATGGGTGCAGACCTGCTCGATCTCGTCCAGCAGGTGCGAGGAGAGGAAGACCGTGGTGCCCTCGGCCGCGACCTCCCGGATCAGCGCCCGGATCTCCCGCATGCCCTGCGGGTCCAGGCCGTTGGTGGGCTCGTCCAGGACGAGCAGCTCGCGCGGCTGGAGCAGCGCCGAGGCCAGGCCCAGCCGCTGCTTCATGCCCAGCGAGTAGGCCCGGGCCTTCTTGCCGGCCGCGGCGGCCAGGCCGACCCGGTCCAGCGCCTCGGCGACCCGGAGCTTCCGGGTGCGCGGGTCGGACGTCGGATCGGCGGCGTCGAACCGGGCCAGGTTGTCCCGGCCGGAGAGGAAGCCGTACAGCGCCGGCCCCTCGATCAGGGCGCCGACCCGGGGCAGCACCGAGGCCACCGACTGCGGCATCGGCTCGCCGAGCACCGTCGCCACCCCGGCGCTGGGGGCGATGAGGCCCATCAGCATCCGGATCGTGGTGGTCTTGCCGGAGCCGTTGGGACCGAGGAAGCCGAAGACCGAACCCCGGGGGACGCTCAGGTCCAGCCCGTCCACGGCGAGCTGGCCGCCGCGGAAGCGCTTGGTCAGACCCCTGGTCCTGATCACGTCGTCGGAGGGGCGGGAGGGCGAAGCGGCACCGGGGGGGGGGGGGGGGGCCGCCCCCCCCCCCCCCCCCCCCGCCCAAAACCCCCCCCCCCAACCCCCCCCGAGGCGAACAACAAACACACCCCACACAGACACCCCC